>NZ_JBKJAD010000021.1:0-75745 GCF_048146105.1 Azonexus caeni | reverse complement strand
GCTCGGCGCCTCCCAAGGGGCCCGGAAAACCAAACGTTGCTGGAAGCACCGCGGATTTTTCAACCGCCAGTTTTCGTGAACCGCTGGTTTTCGGGGTCCCCCTGAGAGGCGCTGAGCAACGCAGGCGGTCCGGGGGAAGTCGGCTGGCGTTGTTTGAGCCGCGCAGCGGCGAGTTTAGCCAGCCGCCCGGACCGTCGAGTAGCGCAAGGGACCGGGCGTAGCCCGGCGCCGACCTGGGGGTGGCCTTCTTTTTGGCTACTTTTTCTTGGCCAAACAAGAAAAAGTACGCCCGCGCGTCAGGCGCGGAACCCGGCGCGTCAGAACCCAAATCCGCCCCCCAGAAAAGCAAAAAGGCCGGTTCCCCGGCCTCCCTGCAATAACGCCAGCGAGAACTCTCACCCCCGCCGCATGGCGTCGAAGAACTCCGCATTGCCCTTGGTCGACTTGACCTTGTCGAGCAGGAATTCCATCGCTTCGAGGTCGTCCATCGGGTAGCAGAGTTTCCTGAGCACCCACATCTTCTGCAGCACGTCCGGCTTGAGCAGCAGCTCTTCGCGGCGGGTGCCGGAACGGTTGACGTTGACTGCCGGATACATGCGCTTCTCGGCCATGCGGCGATCGAGGTGGATTTCCGAGTTGCCGGTGCCCTTGAATTCTTCGTAGATCACTTCGTCCATGCGCGAGCCGGTGTCGATCAGCGCGGTGGCAAGGATGGTCAGCGAGCCGCCTTCCTCGATGTTGCGGGCGGCGCCGAAGAAGCGCTTCGGTTTCTGCAGGGCGTTGGCGTCGACGCCGCCGGTCAGTACCTTGCCGGAGGCAGGCTGGACGGTGTTGTAGGCGCGGGCAAGGCGGGTGATCGAGTCGAGTAGGATGACCACGTCCTTCTTGTGTTCGACCAGACGCTTGGCCTTCTCGATGACCATCTCGGCGACCGCGACGTGGCGGGTGGCCGGTTCGTCGAAGGTCGAGGCGACGACTTCGCCCCGCACGGTGCGGGTCATTTCGGTGACTTCTTCCGGACGTTCGTCGATCAGCAGGACGATCAGTACGACTTCCGGGTGGTTGGCGGTGATGGCGTGGGCGATGTTCTGCAGCATCACCGTCTTGCCGGTCTTCGGCGGGGCGACCAGCAGGCCGCGCTGGCCGCAGCCGATCGGCGCGATCATGTCGATGACACGGCTGGTGATGTTTTCGTCGGACTTGATTTCGCGTTCGAGCTTGAGGTGACGCGTCGGGTGCAGCGGCGTCAGGTTCTCGAACATGATCTTGTTCTTGTTGGCTTCCGGCGGGAAGCCGTTGATGCGGTCGAGCTTGGTCAGCGCTACGTAGCGCTCGCCGTCCTTCGGCGTGCGGATTTCGCCTTCGACGGTGTCGCCGGTGCGCAGGTTGAAGCGGCGGACCTGGGACGGGGAGACGTAGATGTCATCGGGGTTGGCCAGGTAGGACGTGTCGGCCGAGCGGAGGAAGCCGTAGCCGTCGGGCAGGACTTCGAGGGTGCCATCGCCGTAGATGGTTTCGCCGTTCTTGGCCTTGGCCTTGAGCACGGCGTAGATCAGCTCCTGCTTGCGCATGCGGTTGGCGTTTTCGATGGCGAGTTCGGTCGCCATGTCGAGCAGTTTGCTGACGTGCAGGGTCTTGAGTTCGGAAAGTTGCATTGGAGTGTATTGGGCGCTGGAGAATGAGCGCAGGCGTCAGCCCGATGAAAGGGCGCGGAAGCTGAGTGTGCTTGGGAGTGATGTATGACGCGGGACGGGAACGTCGCTGGCGTCGCCTGAAGGCACGAGCGTACCTTCAGGCCGGGAGACTAAGGGTATTACAGGTTGCTGTCAATAAAGGCAGCGAGTTGCGACTTGGAGAGGGCGCCGACCTTGGTCGCCTCGACATTGCCGTTCTTGAAGATCATCAGCGTCGGGATGCCGCGGATGCCGTACTTGGCCGGCGTCTGCTGGTTGTCGTCGATGTTGACCTTGGCGACTTTCAGCTTGCCGCTGTATTCGACGGCGATTTCGTCGAGGATCGGCGCGATCATTTTGCAGGGGCCGCACCATTCTGCCCAGTAATCGACGAGCACCGGTTGCTGTGCCTGCAGCACTTCGCTTTCAAAGGTGTCGTCGGTGACGTAATGGATGTGCTCGCTCATGGTTGCCTCTTGGATTCTGGGAGTGGTGTTCCGGTGGGGCGGCTGTTGCCGCAATTCAGTCTGGCGTGATGCTAGCGAAAAATGACAGGCAAGGGAAGCATCCGTCTGCGCATTTGCAAGCCTCTATCAACGCCCGTTCTTGAACAGGTTGGCGAGTTCGACGGCGGTCTTGACCTGCATCTTGTCGAACAGGTTGGCGCGGTGGACTTCGACGGTGCGCATGCTGATGTTGAGTTCGTCGGCGATCACCTTGTTGTATTTTCCGGCCAGCACCAGGTCCATGATCTGGCGTTCGCGGGTGGTGAGCCGCGAAATCCGGCTGTTGACCGAGTCGGCTTCGGCGTGCGCCGCGCGCTGGCGGGCGTCGAGGTCGATCGCTTCGGCGATCCGGCTGACCAGTTCATTGTCGTTGAAGGGTTTTTCGAAGAAGTCGAAAGCGCCGCGCTTGAGCGTGGCGACGGCGAGCGGGACGTCACCGTGGCCGGTGAGGAAGATCACCGGCAGCGTCGAGCCGCCTTCGAGCAGTTGCTCGAAGCAGTCGAGGCCGGTCATTCCTGACATCCGCATGTCGAGCACGACGCAGCCGCTGGTGGCGGGCGTCCAGGCGGCGAGGAAGGATTCGGCGGAGTCGTAGGTGGCGTGTGCCAGGCCGCGCGATTGGAGAAGCCAGCTGAGGGCGTCCCGGATCGCGTCGTCGTCGTCGACCAGGTGGGCTTTCGGCGTGTTCATGCGTGGTCCAGGGGGAGGGTGAAGGTGAATATCGTACCGCTTCCGCTTGGCGAGGCGGGGTGTTTCTCCGCCCACAGGCGGCCGCGGTGGAGTTCGATGATCGAGCGGCAGATCGACAGGCCGACCCCCATGCCTTCCTGCTTGGTGGTGAAGAAGGCGGTGTATAGCTTGTCCTCGATTTCCGGGGCGATGCCGCAGCCGTAATCGCTGACGCTGACGGCAACCTCGTTGTCGACGATGCGGGCGGCGATGTGCAGGAGACGATGGGCGGGCGGGGTGTCGTTCATGGCGTCCATCGCGTTGCGCATCAGGTTGAGCAGCACCTGCTCGAGCATCAGACGGTCGGCCGGCAGCAGTGGCAGCGATGCGACCTTGGCCTCGATGCGGATTTGCCGCTTGCGGGCATCCGCTTCGACGAAACCCAGGCAATCCTCGATCACTTCGCCGAGGGCGCAGGGGGCGCGTTTGGGTTCGCTCTTGCGTACGAAGTCATGCACCCGGCGGATGATCTTGCCGGCGCGCTGCGCCTGGATGCCGACCTTCTCCAGCGCCGGGCGCAGATCGCCGCAGGAAAAATTGTCGGTCGATAGCAGGTTGAGACAGCCGGTGTTGTAGCTGGCGATCGCCGCCAACGGCTGGTTCAGTTCGTGGGCCAGGGTCGAGGCCATTTCGCCGAGGGTGACCAGGCGGGCGGTGAATTGCAGCTGTTCCTGCTGCTGGCGGGCCAGTTCCTCGGCCCGCTTGCGCTCGGTGATGTCAAGCACCGACGCCATCCAGCCGGTGTGCTGGCCGTGGCCGTCGATCAGCTTGGCCTCGTAGACGAGGGCATGGAAGCGTTCGCCGTTCTTGCGCATGAAGGTGATCTCGAAGCCTTCGCTCGGCGCCTGGCCGGCCATCACCGCCAGGTGCAGGGCCTGCGTGTCGTCCATGTGCTCGGGGGCCCAGTAGGGCATCGGCGGTTCGTGATCGACCAGTTCCTCGGCGGCGAAGCCGGTCATCTTGCAGAAGGCGGGGTTGACGTAAATGATCTTGCCCTTGAGGTCGCGGGCTCGCATGCCGACCGTCAGCGAGTCTTCCATCGCCGCCCGGAAAGCGTGTTCGGCGCGCAGTGCTTCTTCGGCGCGCGAACTTTTCTGCATCAGGTCGCGGACCAGCCACAGGCTCCAGAATACGCCGCCGGCCAGCAGCAGGATGACGACGGTGAGCAGGCGCTGCAGGCCGCCGGGTTCGGTGGTGTAGTTGCTGACCTTGAGTCGCAGTCCCTGGCCAGGCGGGTCGAAGGGAATCTGGTAGCTGTCGGCGTTGACGCCCTCAAGATGAGTCTTGCTGGCATACAGGGTGTCGTTGTCATCGACGATCTCGACCTTGTATTTCTCGGTGAACCACCAGGGCACCTGGCTGTTGAGCAGGTCGTTCAGCGGATAGGCGACCAGCAGCATGCCGCTCAGCCCGTTCTTGCCGTAGATCGGCACCAGCAGTTCGACGAAACTTTCGCCGCCGGGGACGATCAGCGGCGCGCTGTAAGTCGGTTTGCCGAGGCGGCGCGCGACGTCGAAGGCGAGCGCGGTGGTCGGCGGTTTGAGCAGGGATTCCTCCTGCGGGCTTCGGCCGGGCAGCGAGGCCTGGCGGTGGCCTTCGGCGTCGAGCCAGGTGATCTGGGAAATTTCCGGGCTATTCTTGAGCAGGTGGGTCGAGCGGACCTGAAAGAGTTTTTCCCGTTCCCGCGGATCGGCCATGTCGACGGCCAGTTGTTGCATCAGGTCGCGATTGCCTTCGAGGTGGAAGCGCAGGTTCTGTTCCAGCCACAGCACATCCTTGATCAGGATGTTACGCTGCTCCTCGTGTTCCGAGCGCTGCAGCAGCCAGAGCAGGGTCAGCAGTGCGGCCATGAGCAGGACCAGGCCGAGTTTCGGCAGGGTCAGCAGCCAGCGCAGGCGGCGTTTTTCGGGGCGGTAGCGGAGGGTGATCGGGCGCATGGCGGCGATGTTAACCCGTGGTCAACGGATGTGGATATCCACAATACGCACTCGTTAGCCTTTTCGTAATACTTTGCAGCAGTCGCAATCGGATTTCGCGACATTCCAACTTCAGGAGGAGATATATCAATGAAAGTTTCCAAGCTTCTCGTCGGCCTGTTTGCCTGTGCCGTTTCGCTCGGTGCCTATGCGCAGCAGCCGATCGTCATCAAGTTCAGCCACGTCGTCGCCAATGACACGCCCAAGGGCAAGGCCGCCGATTTCTTCGCCCAGAAGGCTGCCGAACTGACCAAGGGCAAGGTCAAGGTCGAGGTTTATGCCAACTCGACGCTGTACAAGGACAAGGAAGAGATGGAAGCGCTGCAGCTTGGCGCCGTGCAGATGCTCGCCCCGTCGCTGGCCAAGTTCGGCCCGCTCGGCGTCAAGGAATTCGAGGTCTTCGACCTGCCCTACATCTTCAATGGCTACGACGACCTGCACAAGGTCACCACCGGCCCGGTCGGCAAGCAACTGCTGGCCAAGCTCGAACCCAAGGGGATCAGCGGCCTGGCTTTCTGGGACAACGGTTTCAAATCCTTCTCGGCGAATACCCCGATCAAGATGCCGGAAGACCTGAAGGGCAAGAAGCTGCGCATCCAGTCGTCCAAGGTGCTCGAAGAGCAGATTCGCGCGCTGAAGGCACTGCCGCAGGTGATGGCCTTCTCCGAGGTCTATCAGGCGTTGCAGACTGGCGTTGTGGACGGTACCGAGAACCCGATCTCCAACCTCTACACCCAGAAGATGCACGAAGTGCAGAAGCACCTGACGCTGACCGAGCACGGCTACCTGGGCTACGCGGTGATCGTCAACAAGAAGTTCTGGGACGGTCTGCCGGCCGACATCCGCAAGCAGCTCGACGAGGCCATGGTGCAGGCGACGCGTTACGCCAACCAGATCGCCAAGGTTGAAAACGACACGGCGCTGGAAAATGTTCGCAAGAGCGGCAAGACCCAGGTCTATTCGCCGACGGCGGCCGAGCGTTCGGCCTTCAAGAAGGCCCTGGTGCCGGTGCACAAGAAGATGGAAAGCCGGATCGGCAAGGAAACCATCGGCGCGGTCTACAAGGCCACCGGTTTCGATCCGAACAAGCTGTAAGCAACAATTGACCTCCGACGCCCGCTGTTGCGCTTTGCCGCAGCGGGCGTTTTTGCAAGGAGAGGGGACATGGGAAAAATCATTGACCGGCTGGAAGAGTTCATCATCGGCACCCTGATGGCGGTGGCGACCGTGGTCATCTTCGTTTCCGTGGTGCACCGCTACGGCACGGGTTTCGAGATTCCGGGGGTGCAGGACTGGCTGCTCGAAATCAACATGGGCTGGGCCCAGGAATTCTGCATCATTCTTTTCGTCTGGATGGCCAAGTTCGGCGCCGCTTACGGCGTGCGCACCGGCATCCACGTCGGCGTCGATATCGTGATCAACAAGCTGCCGAGCAAGCCGCGCGCCGTCATGGTGCAGCTCGGCTTGTTCTGCGGGGTGCTGTTTACTGCGGTGATCGGCGTTTTCGGCGCCGCTTTCGTCTGGGAAAACGGCATGGCTTACGAGACGCTGAGCCTGCTTGGCAGCGACACCGGCGCTCACTTCGAGGGGCCGACCACGCCTGACCTCGAATGGCCGACCTGGATGGTGTACTCGGCGGTACCGCTGGGCTCCTTCCTGATGTGCTTCCGTTTCATCCAGGTGATGATCAAGTTTGCCCGCAGCGGCGAGTTGCCGACCCATGACCACGGTCACGTCGAAGGCCTGGAAGAGGGCGAAGTGCTGGTCGTCGGCGAGGCGATCGCCATTGCCGAACAGCGGGAACACGCTCATGCCGGCCTTTCCGATGCCGACTGGGAAAAAGAGCATGGCGCGGAAGACGCGGCCAACAAGGAGAAATAAGCGATGAGCGCACTGATTATCTTTGGCCTGCTGCTGACCCTGATGGTCATCGGCATGCCGGTCGGCGTCGCCCTCGGCCTGACCGTCCTCGGCTTCATGTTCGCCTTCACCGAGACGCCGATCGCTTCGGTGGCGCTGAAGATGTTCACCGGCATCGAGAAGTTCGAGATCATGGCGATCCCCTTCTTCATCCTCGCCGGCAACTTCCTCACCCACGGCGGTGTCGCCCGGCGCATGATCAACTTCGCCACTTCGATGGTCGGTCACCTGACCGGCGGTCTCGGCATGTCGGCAGTGCTGGCCTGCGCGCTGTTCGCGGCGGTGTCCGGTTCGTCGCCGGCAACCGTGGTGGCGATCGGCTCGATCCTGATTCCGGCCATGCTCAAGCAGGGCTTTCCGATGAACTTCTCGGCCGGTGTCGTCGCTTCGGCCGGCGGTCTGGGGATCCTGATTCCGCCGTCGATCGTCATGGTGATGTACGCGGTGACGACCAATTCGTCGGTCGGCGCCTTGTTCATGGCCGGCGTCGTTCCCGGCCTGCTGCTGGCGCTGACGCTCGGTGTCACCACCTGGTGGCAGGCGCGCAAGGGCGCTTACCCGACGCTGCCCAAGGCTTCCTGGGGCGAGCGTCTGCGCACCTTCCGCGAAGCTTTCTGGGGCTTGATGCTGATCGTCGTGGTCATGGGCGGCATCTACTCCGGCATGTTCACGCCGACCGAAGCGGCGGCGATGTCGGCGGTCTATGCCTTCTTCATCGCGGTGTTCGTGTACAAGGACCTGACCTTCAAGCAGATTCCGAAGGTGCTGCTCGACTCGGCCAACATGAGCTCGATGCTGCTGTTCATCATCGCCAGCGCCATCCTGTTCAGCTTCATCCTGACCTCGGAGCAGATTCCGCAGGATATCGCCGACTGGATCGTCCATCTCGGTCTGGGGCCGGTCGGTTTCCTGGTCATCGTCAACATCCTGCTGCTGGTTGCCGGCAACTTCATGGAGCCGTCGTCGATCATCCTGATCCTGGCGCCGATCCTGTTCCCGGTGGCCGTCGCGCTGGGCATCGATCCGGTGCACTTCGGCATCATCATCACGGTGAACATGGAAATCGGCATGATCACGCCGCCGGTCGGTCTCAACCTGTTCGTCGCCAGCGGCATCACCCGCCGCGGCCTGTCCGAGATGTCGGTGGCAGTGCTGCCGTGGCTGTACGCGATGCTGGTCTTCCTGATCGCCATCACCTACATTCCGGAAATCTCGCTCTGGCTGCCGCGTACCCTGGGCATGCTCTGAGTCGTTCGGGTCAAGCCGACGCAGGCCGCGCTTTCCGCAAGGGGCGCGGCCTTTTCCTTCTCTGTGGCACAATTCGGCTTCCGCCGCCCACCTGTCCATCATGAAATTCGCCCTCTCCATCATTGCGCTGATCGTTGCCGCGCTGATCATTCCTTTCCTCATTCCCGGTCTCGGTCAGCGGGAAGGGGTCAATCCGAATGCCAACCTGCCCTGGCAGATCGAAGTTGACGGCCAGGGGGGCAGCCGTGTCTTCGGTATCCGGCCGGGCACGCAGACGCTGGGTGAAGTGCGTGCGATCCTCGGCGGCGAGGCGCCGGAAGTGGCGATCATCGCCACCCCGGACGAAGTCGGCACGCTCGAAGCCTACTATTCGGAATTGGCGTTCGGCTTCGTGCTGGCCAAGGTCATCCTGACTGTCGATACGACGCCGGACATGATCACGGCGATGCGCGACAGGGCGCTCAAGGGGAAGTACATGGAAAGCTCGACACGCAAGATTCTCCTGCATCCGGACGACCTGCTTGCCGCCGACGCCATGCCGGTACGGGCGATCAGCATCATTCCCAAGGCCAGTCTCGACGAGGCGACCGTCATCCAGCGTTTCGGTGCACCGGGGGCGCGTGTGCCGATCGGCGACAAGCGTGTTCACCTGCTCTACCCGGAAAAAGGGCTTGATGTCGTGGTCGACGCCGACGGCAAGGAATTGCTGCAATACGTTGCGCCGCGCGATTTCGAGCGCCTGCGCGAACCCCTGCAAAAGGAAGCCGCCGCCCAGTAAGGCGGGTGTCTCCCGTCCTTATCTGCTAAAATTCCCCGTTTTTCAAACGACTAGCTTTTTTCGGAGCAAACACATGGCTATCGAACGCACTCTTTCCATCATCAAGCCGGACGCCGTTGCCAAGAACGTCATCGGTCAGATCTACTCCCGTTTCGAAGGCGCCGGCCTCAAGGTCATCGCCGCCCGCATGACCTGGCTGTCCGAGCAGGAAGCCGGCCAGTTCTACGCCGTGCACAAGGAACGTCCTTTCTTCAAGGACCTGGTCTCGTTCATGACCTCGGGCCCGGTGATGATACAGTGCCTGGAAGGCGAGAACGCCATCGCCAAGAACCGCGAGCTGATGGGCGCCACCGACCCGAAGAAGGCCGAGAAGGGCACCATCCGCGCCGATTTCGCCGAGTCGATCGACGCCAATGCCGTGCATGGTTCCGATGCGCCGGAAACTGCCGCTGTGGAAGTTGCCTTCTTCTTCCCGGGCATGAACACCTACGCTGGTCGCTGATTTGTTGTTGTCGTGCCGACCGTTGGGGCTGGCACGAACCCCGGGATGCAGATGCAGAATCTCCTTGATTTAGATGCCGACGGCCTGACCGCCTGGTTTGCCGAGCAGGGCGAAAAGCCCTTCCGGGCGCGCCAGGTGCTGCGCTGGATGCATCGTTCCGGGGTGGCGGATTTCGATGCCATGACCGACATCGCCAAGAGCTTGCGCGACAAGCTCAAGGCGCGGGCGGTCGTGGCGCCGCCGACGGTGGTCTCCGACAAGCTGTCGGACGACGGGACGCGCAAGTTCCTGATCGACGTCGGCAACGGCAACGCGGTCGAGACGGTGTTCATTCCCGAGGACGAGCGCGGCACCCTGTGCATTTCCACGCAAGCCGGTTGCGCGCTCGATTGCGCCTTCTGTTCGACCGGCAAACAAGGTTTCAACCGCAACCTGACGGTGGCGGAAATCATCGGCCAGCTCTGGCAGGCCAACCGGGCGCTGGGCGCCGTACACGGCGACGAACGGGTGATCTCCAACGTCGTCATGATGGGCATGGGCGAGCCGCTCGCCAACTACGACAATACCGTCGCCGCCCTGCGCCTGATGCTCGACGACAACGCCTACGGGCTGTCGCGGCGCCGGGTCACGGTGTCGACTTCCGGCCTGGTGCCGGCGATCGACCGCCTGCGCGAGGAATGCCCGGTCGCCCTGGCAGTCTCGCTGCACGCGCCGAACGATGCGCTGCGCGACCAACTGGTGCCGATCAACCAGAAATATCCCCTGCGCGAACTGATGGCCGCCTGCCGGCGTTACCTGGAAAAGGCGCCGCGCGATTTCATCACCTTCGAATACACGATGATGGCCGGCATCAACGACAGCGATGCCCACGCCCGCGAATTGCTGGCGCTGGTGCGCGACGTGCCGTGCAAGTTCAATCTGATCCCGTTCAATCCCTTCCCCGGTTCGCCCTTCCGGCGTTCGCCGGCGGAGCGCGTGCGGCGCTTCGGCGAAATCCTGATCCAGGGCGGCATCGTCACCACGACGCGCAAGACGCGCGGCGACGATATCGACGCTGCCTGCGGCCAGCTCGCCGGGCAGGTCAAGGACAAGACCCGGCGCACTGCCGGTGGTGTCATTCCCATTCAGGAGTCGAGGTCATGAATCAGCGTTACCGTTTGCTCGGTCTTGTCCTGCTTGCCGGGCTGTGGAGTGGCGGGCCGGCATTCGCCCAGTTCGATGGCGCACTGCCTGCCGCTGCCCAGCAGCCGTCACCGCAGCTCAGGCAGGACAGCCAGCCGCTGACGGTGGCCGACCCGCGGACGCGGGCCAAGATTCATACCGAACTGGGGGCGCTCTACTTCCAGGGCGGCAATCCGGCAGCCGCCATCGATCATCTCGGGCAGGCCCTGGAAATCGACGCTAACTACTTCCAGGCGCTGAGCGTGCGTGGCTTGGTGTATGCATCGCTGCGTGAATTCGCCAAGGCCGACCGCGATTTCGCCGAAGCCCTGGCGCGGGCGCCCAGCGACCCCGAAGTCAATAACAACTATGGCTGGTTCCTTTGCGAAACCGGCAAGCAGCGCGAAGCGATTGCCTATTTCGACCGCGCCCTGCGCGATCCGCTCTACGATACGCCCGATCTGGCGCTGACCAACGCCGGCAACTGCCTGGTCAAGCTGGGCGATGCCGATCAGGCGATGAACTACTACCTGCAGGCGCTGCGGGTTTCGCGCAGCGGCGCCGTCGGCGCGCGGATCGGCCTGGCCGGCTTGATTCACAAGCGGGGCAATTCGGCCGAGGCGCGCGTCTATCTGAACGAAGCCCTGCGCATGATGGAGCCGCCGACCGCCGAAGCGCTCTGGTTGGGCATCCGCATCGAGCGCAAGCTCGGCGACCGGGCGGCCGAAAGCGGTTTTGCCGCCCAGTTGCGCAGCCGTTATCCGACTTCGAATGAATATCAGGAATTCCTCAAGGGCAACTTTGAATGAGTGAGCAGATTGAAAACTCGTCCATGCCGGAAGTGGACGAGCCGACGCAAACGTTGGCGTTTGCGTTGTCCGTCGGCAAGCAGTTGCGCCAGGCCAGAGAGGCGCGCGGCCTTGCCGTGGGCGACATCGCCCAGGCGCTGAAACTCGGTCCGCGCCAGGTCGAGGCGCTGGAGCGCGACGAATGGACGGATCTACCAGGAACCACCTTCATCCGTGGTTTCGTGCGCAACTACGCGCGTCTGGTTGGTGTCGATCCGCAGCCCCTGATGGCGCATCTTGGTAACTTGCTGGAAAAGCCGGTCGATACGCTGAACGTTCCTGCCGCGGCGCCGACGACGATGCGCAGCGGCAACCGTTCGCGCGATCGGGCGGTGGTCGCCATTGGCGTTGGTCTGGTGGTGGTTGCGGTGCTGGCCTATTTCCTGTTGCCCAGCGATCTTGCCGCCTGGCGTGCCAACCTGCAGTCCTTGCTCGATGCCAGCCCGACGAGCGCGGAGACCAGCGAAGCCGCGGCGGCGCAGGAGCCGCTTTTCCCGCCGCCCGAGGCGGCTGCACCAGCAGCAGTGGCCGCGCCGACGGTCGAAGTTCCGGCGACGGTGGCGCCAGCCGCCCTTGCCAACCCGTTACCGGTTCAGCCGACGCCGCCGGTTCAGCCGGTTGCCAACAGCACAACGGACGGGCAACTGCGTTTCCACGTCGCTCGCGAGTCCTGGGTTGAAGTACGTGACCGTGACGATGTGGTGGTGTTTTCCCAGCGTCTGCCGGCGGGTAGCGAACAGCAGGTCGGCGGCAAGGCGCCGCTGTCGGTGACCATCGGCTATGCGCCCGGGGTCAGCCTGATGGCGCACGGCAAGGTCGTCGATCTGGCGCCGCATACCCGTGGCGATGTCGCCCGTCTGCTGGTGGAGTAAGTCGTGACCGCCCTCGCCAAGCGCCCGACGCGCGCCACCACCATTGCCCACGTTCGCCTCGGTGGCGACGCGCCGGTGGTCATCCAGTCGATGACCAACACCGACACCGCCGATTACCTGGCCACCGCCATCCAGTGCGCCGAGCTGGCGCGCGCCGGTTCGGAGCTGGTGCGCATCACCGTCAACTCGCCGGAAGCGGCGGCGGCGGTGCCGAAGATCCGCGATCATCTCGACAAGATGAACTGCAACGTGCCGCTGATCGGCGACTTTCATTACAACGGCCACCGCCTGCTGACCGAGCATCCGGCCTGCGCCGAGGCGCTGGCCAAGTACCGGATCAATCCCGGCAACGTCGGTTTCGGCAAGAAGAAGGACGAGCAGTTCGCGCAGATGGTCGAACTCGCCTGCCGCTACGACAAGCCGGTGCGCATCGGCGTGAACTGGGGCAGCCTCGACCAGGAATTGCTGGCGCGGATCATGGACGAGAACAGCAAACGGGCTGAGCCGCTTGATGCGACCGAGATGATGCGCCACGCGATGGTGACGTCGGCGCTGGAATCGGCGGCGAAGGCCGAGGAAGTCGGCCTGGCCGGCGAGAAGATCATCCTCTCGTGCAAGGTGTCGAGCGTCCAGGACCTGATCGCCATCTACCGCGAACTGGCGCGGCGCGCCGATTACGCGCTGCATCTGGGCTTGACCGAGGCCGGCATGGGCTCGAAGGGCATCGTCGCGTCGACCGCCGCGCTGTCCGTGCTCCTGCAGGAAGGCATCGGCGACACCATCCGCGTCTCGCTGACGCCGGAACCGGGCGGCTCGCGCAGCCAGGAAGTGATCGTTGCCCAGGAAATCCTGCAGACCATGGGCCTGCGCGCGTTCACGCCGATGGTCGCGGCTTGTCCCGGCTGCGGGCGGACGACCTCGACCTTCTTCCAGGAACTGGCCGGCGAGGTGCAGGACTTCGTGCGCGCCCGCATGCCGGAATGGAAGCTGCATTACGACGGCGCCGAGAACATGACGCTGGCCGTCATGGGCTGCATCGTCAACGGCCCGGGCGAATCGAAGCACGCCAACATCGGCATCTCGCTGCCGGGCACCGGTGAGGCGCCGTCGGCGCCGGTCTATGAAGATGGCGAGAAGACCGTGACCCTGAAGGGCGACAACATCGCCAACGAATTCAAGGACATCATCGAGCGCTACGTCCAGCGCACCTACAAGAAGAAACTGCAAGCATGAGTCAGACTTTGCAAGCCGTGCGCGGGATGAATGACATCCTGCCGGAAGAAGCGGCATTCTGGGAACTGTTCGAGGACACCGTCCGCACCTGGCTGAAAGGCTATGGTTACAAGCCGATCCGCATGCCCATCGTCGAACCGACGCCGTTGTTCAAGCGGGCGATCGGCGAAGTCACCGACATCGTCGAGAAGGAAATGTATTCCTTCGTCGACGCTCTCAACGGCGAAGCGCTGACGCTGCGTCCGGAAGGCACCGCCGGCTGCGTGCGCGCCGTCATCGAGCACAACCTGGCGGCGCGGCAGACGCAGCGCCTCTACTACATCGGCCAGATGTTCCGCCACGAGCGGCCGCAGAAGGGGCGTTACCGGCAGTTCCACCAGGTCGGCGTCGAGACTTTCGGCATCGCCGGTCCGGATATCGATGCCGAATTGATCCTGATGGGCGCCCGCCTGTGGGCCGACCTCGGCCTCGACGGCATCGAACTGCAGATCAACAGCCTCGGCCAGCCGAGCGAGCGCGCCGAACATCGCGCCGCGCTGATCGCCTACCTGGAACAGCACGTCGAGGTCCTCGATGAGGACGCCAGGCGTCGTCTGTACACCAACCCGCTGCGCATCCTCGACACCAAGAACCCGGCGCTGCAGGACATCTGCGCGGCGGCGCCGAAGCTGATCGACTTCCTCGGCGCCGAATCGCTGGCGCATTTCGAGGGCGTGCAACAGGTGCTGCGCGACGCCGGCCAGCCGTTCACGATCAACCCGCGCCTGGTGCGCGGTCTCGACTACTACAACCTGACCGTCTTCGAATGGGTCACCGACAAGCTCGGCGCCCAGGGCACGGTCTGCGCCGGCGGGCGTTACGACGGCTTGGTCGAGCAGCTCGGTGGCAAGCCGACGCCGGCCTGCGGTTTTGCCATGGGCGTCGAACGGCTGATCGCGCTGATCAAGGATTCCGGCGGCGCGCCGGCCGAGCCGGCGCCAGACGTCTATGTCGTGCACCAGGGCGAGGCCGCCGGCCGACTGGCTTTCCGCGTCGCCGAAGGCCTGCGCGACCAGGGGCTGGACGTGCTGCTGCACTGCGGCGGTGGCTCCTTCAAGTCGCAGATGAAGAAGGCCGACGGCAGCGGCGCCGCTTTCGCGGTGATCATCGGCGACGACGAAGCGGCGACCGGCGAGGCACAATTGAAGGCATTGCGCGAAGAAGGCGTGGCCCAACGTAAACTGAAGGTCGACGAACTGGCGGAAGCCATCATCGACCACATGATTGATTCGGACGAAGAGGAATAAACAGCATGGCGCATTACGACCTCGAAGAACAGGAACAGATCGACACGCTGAAAACCTGGTGGAAGATGTACGGCAACCTGGTCACTTCCTTGCTGACCGCTGCGGCCCTGGCGGCTGCCGGCTGGCAAGGCTGGAACTGGTACCAGAACGACCAGTCGGCGAAGGCGGCGGCGGTATTCGCCGCGCTCGAACAGGCGATCGAGGCCGGCGACGCGCAGCGCCTGAAGGCGACTGCCGGCGAGCTGACCGAAAAATTCCCGCGCTCCGGTTATGCCGGTCTCGGTGCCATGGTCGCCGCACGCAGTTCCTTCGACGCCGGCGACCTGAAGACGGCGAAGGCGCAGCTCGGCTGGGTCGTCGAAAACGCCAAGGACGAACTGCGCGACATCGCCCGCCTGCGTCTGAGCGCCGTGCTTCTCGACGAGAAGGCCTACGACGAGGCGCTCAAGCAGCTGGCCGAGGCGCCGGCAGCCGATTTCGCGGCACGCTTCCTGGAAATGAAGGGCGACGTGCTGAGCGCCCAGGGCAAGGCGGCGGAAGCACGTGCGGCTTACCAGGAAGCCATCGGTAAGCTTGGCGCCGACGCCGAAGGCGCCGGTCGCGAACTACTGCAGCAGAAGCTCGACAGCCTGGGAGAAAGCGCATGACGCGTCGCCCCCTGTTCCTGCTGACGGCCATCGCCCTGGCGCTGGGCGGTTGCTCGACGATCTCCAGCACCTTCGAATCGATCAATCCCTTCGCGCCGTCGGCGCCCAAGATGTCGCCGCTGCCCGAACTGGGCAAGTCCGAACAGGCGGCGAAGACACTCTGGTCGGTCGATGTCGGCGACGCCAAGGCCTACGACTTCACGCCGGCGATCGTCGGCGAGACGGTTTATGTCGCCGAACACAAGGGCATGCTTTACCGCCTCGACAACGGCAAGACGACCTGGAAGATCGAGGCCGGGCAGCCGTTGTCGGCCGGTGTCGGCGCCGGCGCCGGGATGCTCGTTGTCGGTACGGCGAAGGGCGGCGTGCTGGCTTTCGACGCGGAAACCGGCAAGGCGCTATGGCAGGCTCAAGTGAGCAGCGAAGTCCTGGCGACGCCGGCGGTCAGCAGCGACGGCGTTGCCGTGCGTAGCGGCGACAACCGGATCTTCTTCCTCGATGCCCGCGACGGTTCGCGCAAATGGCTTTACCAGCGGCCGATGCCGGCACTGTCGGTGCGTTCCACCGGCGCGCCGGTGTTTGCCGACCGCTACCTGTTCGCCGGTTTCCCGGGCGGCAAGCTGGTCGGCCTGTCGCTACAGAACGGCGCGCCGGTCTGGGAAGGCACCGTTGCTCAGCCGAAGGGGACGACCGAACTCGATCGCGTCGCCGACATCGTTTCGGCGCCGGTGATCGACGGCACGCAGATCTGCGCTGTCGCCTTCCAGGGCAAGGTCGCCTGTTTCGACATGGGGCAGGGCGGCGCCATGGTCTGGTCGCGGGATATTTCCTCGGCCCGTGGCGTGGCGCTCGATGGCCGCTATCTCTTCGTTACCGACGACGAGGGCGTGGTCTATGGGCTGGATCGCCTGAGCGGCGGCAGCCTGTGGAAGCAGGACAAGCTGCGCAATCGCGCGGTGACCGCCCCGGCGGTACGCGGCGAGGTGGTGGTGGTCGGCGATGCCGAAGGCTACGTGCATTTCCTGTCGCGCGAAGAGGGCGCTTTCCTGGCCCGCCAGAAAACCGACGGTACCGCCATCCGGGTCGCCCCGCAGCGACTCGGCGAAGCCGTCCTGACGCAGTCGTCGGGCGGTGATGTCAGCTTGATCGGGATCCAATGAAACCCACCATCGTCCTGGTCGGCCGCCCCAATGTCGGCAAATCGACGCTTTTCAATCGGCTGACCAAGTCGCGCGACGCCATCGTCGCCGACCTGCCCGGCTTGACCCGCGATCGCCATTACGGCCACGGCAAGCTCGGCAAGAAGCCTTTCCTGGTCGTCGATACCGGTGGTTTCGAGCCATTGGTCAAGGACGGCATCCTGCACGAAATGGCGAAGCAGACGGAGCAGGCGATCGCCGAAGCCGATGCGGTCATTTTCGTGGTCGACGGGCGTGTCGGCCTGACGCCGCACGACAAGGAAATCGCCAACAAGCTGCGCTGCATCGGCCGGCCGGTCCTGGTCGCCGTGAACAAGGCGGAAGGCCTCAACGCCGGTATGGTCGAGGCGGATTTCCACGCGCTTGGACTCGGCGAGCCGTACGCAATTTCCGCCAGCCATGGCGAAGGCGTGCGCGGCCTGATCGAACTGGCGCTCGAATCCTTCCCCGAGCCGGAGGACGACGAGTGGCATTCCGACGCGATCCGCGTCGCGATCGTCGGCCGGCCGAACGTCGGCAAGTCGACGCTGGTCAATACCCTGCTCGGCGAGGAGCGCGTCATTGCCTTCGACGCGCCGGGGACGACCCGCGATTCGATCGAGATCGATTTCGAACGCGACGGGCGCAAGTACGTGCTCGTCGACACCGCCGGCATGCGCAAGCGCGGCAAGGTGTTCGAGGCGATCGAGAAATTCTCGGTGGTGAAGACGCTGCAGTCGATCGAGGACGCCAACGTGGTGATCCTGATGGTCGATGCCCGCGCCGACATCTCCGACCAGGATGCGCATATCGCCGACTTCATCGTCCAGTCGGGGCGCGCCCTGGTGGTCGCGGTCAACAAGTGGGACGGGCTCGACGCCTACGTCCGCGAGCAGACCCGGCAGATCCTGCAGCGCAAGCTGAAATTCCTCGATTTCGCCAAGTTCCATTTCGTCTCGGCGCTGGAAAACGTCGGCCTGAACAACCTGTTCCGTTCGGTGGACAGTGCCTACGCGGCGGCGATGACCAAGCTGTCCACGCCGCGTCTGACGCGCGTGCTGGCCGACGCCATCGCCCGTCAGGCGCCGCCCAAGCACGGCCTGTTCCGGCCGAAGCCGCGTTATGCGCACCAGGGGGGCTCGAACCCGCCGATCATCGTCATCCACGGCAATGCCGTCGACCAGATCGGCGACAGCTATCGCCGCTACCTCGAGCACACCTTCCGCGAAGCCTTCAAGCTGCAGGGAACGCCCCTGCGCATCCAGTTCGTCGCCGGCAAGAACCCGTTTGCCGAGAAGGAGCCACGCCGCTGAATCATTGTCACAAATAACGCACAAAAATTTTCGCATCCACCGACTAATTTGGGTACATTAGGACCCTCATAACAACACACATGGAGTTCCACACCATGAGCAACAAAGGGCAACTTCTACAAGACCCCTTTCTCAACGCACTGCGTCGCGAGCACGTTCCCGTTTCCATCTATCTGGTGAACGGCATCAAGCTGCAGGGGCAGGTTGAGTCTTTTGACCAGTACGTCGTCCTCCTCAAGAACACCGTCACCCAGATGGTGTACAAGCACGCCATCTCCACGGTTGTCCCGGCGCGTCCGGTCAACATCCATCAAGAGCAGGCCGCAGAATAAGGCGGCTGATCTGGCAGCCTCCGATGTCCGGGGCTGTTTTCTCCGCAGGAATTTCCGATGCTTGAACGGCCGGCTGCCGGTGAGCGGGCCGTTGTCGTACAACTCGATTTCGGCCAGCTCGATGTCGAAGACCAGCTCGAAGAAGTTCGCCTGTTGACCGAATCCGCGGGAGGTGCGGTGGTCGGCGAAGTTCGCGGGCGACGTCAGTCGCCGGACCCGAAGACCTTTGCCGGCAGCGGCAAGGTGCAGGAAATTGCCGCCATGATCGCCGGCTGCTCAGCGCAGCTGGTGATCTTCAATCACGCGCTGTCGCCGGTGCAGCAGCGTAATCTCGAGCGCGACCTGAACTGCCGGGTGGTCGATCGCAACAGCCTGATCCTCGACATCTTCGCGCTGCGCGCGGCGAGCGCCGAGGGCAAGCTGCAGGTCGAACTGGCGCAGCTCGAACATCTGTCGACCCGCCTGGTGCGCGGCTGGACCCACCTCGAGCGGCAACGTGGCGGCATCGGCATGCGTGGTCCCGGCGAAACCCAGCTGGAAACCGACCGCCGTCTGCTTGGCAACCGCGTCAAGCTGCTCAAGGAGCGCCTGGCTCGCCTGGCGCGCCAGCGTGGCGTGCAGCGCAAGGCGCGGCGGCGCGGCGACGTGCTCAACGTTTCACTGGTCGGCTATACCAACGCCGGCAAGTCGACCTTGTTCAACACGCTGACCCATGCCGGTGTTTACGCCGCCGACCAGTTGTTCGCCACCCTCGACACGACCTCACGCAAGCTGTGGGTCGAAGGGGCAGGCAATATCGTCATCTCCGATACCGTCGGTTTCATCCGCGATCTGCCGCACTCGCTGGTCGATGCCTTCCACGCGACGCTGGAAGCGGCGGTCGATGCCGATCTGCTGCTGCACGTCGTCGATAGCGCGAGCCACGCCCGTGACGAGCAGATGGCCGAGGTCGACCGGGTGCTCGACGAGATCGGCGCGCGCGATGTGCCGCGCCTGGTGGTCTGGAACAAGATCGACCTGACCGAGGCCGGGCCCGGGGTCGAGCGGGACGAATATGGTAATATCGCCCGGGTTCGCGTCAGTTCGCGCACTGGCGAAGGCTTGGAACTATTGCGCGAAACCCTGGCCGAATACGCCCGGGCCAAGACCGCGTCGCGGCGCCAGGCGCAAGATGCGGAAGCCTGTCCGGCAAACCCTGATTTCATTGACTGAATCCCCAAAAATCATGATTCCTACGCTAGGTATACTCATGTCGATCAACGATCCGCGCTGGGGCAACCGCGGTGGCGACGACGGCCAGGACGGCGGCGGTCCGCGCCGGCCGAACGATGGTCCCCCGGATCTCGAAGAACTCTGGCGCGATTTCAACCGCAAGCTGTCCGGGATGATGGGCAAGAAACGGGGCGGCGGCAACGGTGGTGGCGACGGGCCGCGCATGCCGCCGGTCGACTTCGGGCCGAAGATGCTGGGTGGCGGGATCGGTGTCCTGCTCGGTCTGGTCGTCCTGGTCTGGCTGGCCTCGGGGTTCTACATCGTCGACGAATCGCAGCGCGGCGTCGTCCTCCAGTTCGGCAAGCGTTACGAGACGACCGAGCCGGGCCTGCGCTGGCGTCTGCCGTATCCGATCCAGTCGCATGAACTGGTCAATCTGACCGGTGTGCGCACGATCGAAATCGGTTATCGCGGTACCGAGCGCAACAAGGTGCTCAAGGAAGCCCTGATGCTGACCGACGACGAGAACATCGTGAATATCCAGTTCGCGGTGCAGTACATCCTCAAGGACCCGGTCGAGTACCTGTTCAACAACCGTCATCCCGACGAAGCCGTGGTCGGCGCCGCGGAAACCGCGGTGCGCGAGATTGTCGGCAAGAGCAAGATGGACTTCGTGCTTTACGAAGGTCGCGAACAGATCGCCAGCGAAGCGGCGAAACTGATGCAGGCGATCCTGGATCGCTACGATGCTGGCGTCTTGATCTCCAAGGTGACGATGCAGAACGCTCAGCCGCCGGAACAGGTGCAGGCTGCCTTCGACGACGCCGTCAAGGCCGGACAGGATCGGGAGCGCCAGAAGAACGAAGGTCAGTCCTACGCCAACGACGTGATTCCACGGGCGCGCGGTACGGCCGCGCGTCTGCTTCAGGAAGCGGACGGTTACCGGCAGCGGGTCATTTCGAACGCCGAGGGTGACGCCTCGCGCTTCCGCCAGATCGTCACCGAATACGCCAAGGCGCCGGAAGTGACCCGGCAGCGCATGTATCTCGACACCATGCAACAGATTTACGCCAATACCACCAAGGTTCTCGTCGACACCAAGGGGCAGGGCAATCTGCTCTACCTGCCGCTCGACAAGCTGATGAACGTCGCCGCCGGGACGGCTGCCCAGCAGGCTGGCGACGCGCACAATACGGCGGCGGCTGGCCGTCAGTCCTCGGCCTTCGCCGGCCAGGTGCCGCCGCAGCTCGAACAGGCGCCGGCGGTAACGAGCAAGTCATTGTCGTCCAGCGAACGTTCGCCGCTGGGCTCGCGTGATCGGGAGGCCCGCTGATGAATTCGCGTCTCAACCTGCTGGGAGGTGTCGTCCTCCTGATTCTCGTGGCGGTCTCGATGTCGGTGTTTACCGTCGATCAGCGCCAGTACGCCCTGGTGTTTCAACTGGGTGAGGTGAAGCGCGTGATCACCGAGCCGGGATTGAACTTCAAGGTGCCGATGATCCAGAACGTGCGTTTCTTCGATCGTCGTATCCTGACGCTCGACAGCGCCGATCCCGAGCGCTTCATCACCTCGGAAAAGAAGAACGTCCTGGTCGATTCCTACATCAAGTGGCGGATCATCGATCCCAAGCTCTATTACGTCTCGGTCGGTGGCGATGAAACGCGGGCCCGTACCCGCCTCAGCCAGACGGTCAATTCCGGCCTGCGCGAGGAATTCGGCAAGCGTCTGGTGCACGACGTGATTTCCGGCGAGCGGGACAAGATCATGGACCAGATGCGGGAAAAGGCCGATGTCGACGCCCGCCGCATTGGCGTGCAGATCGTCGACGTGCGCCTGAAGCGCGTCGAGTTGCCGGAAGAGGTCAGCGGCGCGGTCTATAGCCGGATGGAAGCCGAACGCAAGCGGGTCGCCAACGAACTGCGTTCCGAAGGTGCGGCCGAAGCAGAAAAGATTCGCGCCGATGCTGATCGGCAACGCGAGGTGATCATTGCCGAAGCCTATCGCGATGCCCAGAAGGCAAAGGGCGAGGGTGATGCCAAGGCGGCGGCGATCTATGCCGAAGCCTTTGGCAAGAATCCCGAGTTCTACGCCTTCTACCGCAGCCTTGAAGCTTACCGGAACAGCTTTGCCAACAAGAGTGACGTTCTGGTGGTCGAGCCTTCGTCCGATTTCTTCAAATACATGAAGAACGTCGGCCGCTGAGTTCGTCAATGGCTTCCAACCTGTTGCTGGCGTTCGCGCTGATGCTGGTGCTCGAGGGCCTGATGCCCTTCGTGGCACCGGCTGCCTGGCGTGAAACCTTTCGCCGCCTGATCCAGATGTCCGACGGCCAGATCCGTTTCATCGGCCTGACCTCGATGCTGGTCGGGCTCATTCTCCTCATTCTCTTCTCATGAACTGGCTGCTCCCCGAATATATTGCCGACGCGCTGCCGTCCGAAGCGGCGCGTATCGAAACCCTGCGCCGCTCGCTGCTCGACCACTGCCGTCTCCGTGGCTTCGAGCATGTGATGCCGCCGCTGCTCGAATATCTCGAATCGCTGCTCACCGGTGCCGGTCAGGATCTAGACCTGCGCACCTTCAAGCTGGTCGACCAGCTTTCCGGGCGCACCCTAGGCGTGCGCGCCGACATGACGCCACAGGCGGCGCGCATCGACGCCCATCTGCTCAACCACCAGGGGGTCACCCGCCTGTGCTACTGTGGCAGCGTGCTGCACACTCTGCCGGCGAACATTTCGGCTGGCCGCGAGCAACTCCAGCTAGGTGCGGAAGTCTATGGCTACGCCGGCGTCGAGGCCGATCTTGAAATCGTCCGCCTGATGGCTTCCGCCTTCGAGCGGGCGCGTCTGCCGCTGGCGCGCATCGACCTCGGGCACGTCGGAATTTTCCGCGCGCTGGTCGAAGCGGCCGCGCTGACTGACGACGCTGAAGCCGAATTGCTGGCCCTGCTGCGCGACAAGGATGTGCCCGGCCTGGCAGCGGCGACGGCGCAACTGCCGTCGCCCTACCGCGAAGCGCTGCTCGCCTTGCCGACGCTCTATGGCGGCAGCGAGGTGCTCGACCGCGCCGCCGAAGTGCTGCCGGCGTCGCTGCCAGCCTTGCGCGCCGCGCTGGAGCAACTGCGCCACCTGATCGAGAGCGCGCCGGAACTGCCGTTCTCGATCGATCTCGGCGACCTGCACGGTTACCATTATCACAACGGCATCGTCTTTGCCGCCTACGTGCCGGGCTATCCGGCGGCGATCGCTCGTGGCGGCCGTTACGATGGCGTTGGCAAGGCTTTCGGTCGGGCCCGTCCGGCCACCGGCTTCTCGCTCGACCTGCGCGAACTGGCGCGACTGCTGCCGCCGGTCAAGCCAGCGGGAGGCATCCTGGCGCCGTATGCCGGCGCTGACCGCGTGCTGGCCGGACATATCGCCGCCTTGCGCGAGCGCGGCGAGATCGTCGTTGAACTGCTGCCGGGCGAAATCGCCTGCGAAGGTCCGCAATGCGACCGCAAGCTGGTGCTGGTCGGCGGACACTGGATTATCGAAGCTATACAAGAGGACTAGAAAATGGCCAAGAATGTCATCGTCGTCGGCACCCAGTGGGGCGACGAAGGGAAGGGGAAGATCGTCGACTGGCTGACCGACCATGCCCAGGGCGTGGTGCGTTTCCAGGGCGGTCACAACGCGGGCCATACGCTGGTCGTCGGCGACAACGTCTACAAGCTCAACCTGGTGCCCTCGGGCATCGTCCGCGATGGCGTCGATTGCTACATCGGTAACGGCGTCGTCCTTGACATCCACCACCTGATCTCGGAAATTGCCGAGTTGGAAAAGGGCGGCATCAATGTCCGCTCGCGCCTCAAGATCAGTCCGGGCTGCCCGCTGATCCTGCCTTACCACTCGGCGATCGACAAGGCGCGCGAGGGGGCCAAGTGCGCCGACAAGAAGATCGGCACCACCGGCAAGGGTATCGGCCCGACCTACGAGGACAAGGTGTCGCGGCGCGGCCTGCGCGTCTATGACCTGTTCCATCCGGAGCGCTTCGCCGACAAGCTCAAGGAGGTGCTGGAGTATCACAACTTCGTGCTGACCCAGTACTTCAAGGCCGATCCGGTCGACTTCCAGACCGTCTACGACCAGGCCATGGCCGACGCCGAAATCATCCGGCCGATGGTCGTCGACGTCTCGGCGGCGCTGTACGACGCCAACAAGGCCGGCCAGAACATGCTGTTCGAAGGAGCTCAGGGTACCCTGCTCGACATCGACCACGGCACCTATCCCTTCGTCACCTCGTCCAACTGCGTAGCCGGTCAGGCGGCCGCCGGTGCCGGCGTCGGCCCCGGCATGCTGCACTACGTGCTGGGCATCACCAAGGCCTATTGCACCCGTGTCGGTGGTGGTCCCTTCCCGAGCGAGCTGGATATCGACACCGAAGGTACACCCGGCCACCAGATGTTCTCGGTGGGCAAGGAATTCGGCACGGTGACCGGGCGCAAGCGTCGTTGCGGCTGGTTCGACGCCGCGCTGCTGCGTCGTTCGGCGCGCATCAATGGGCTGACCGGCCTGTGCATCACCAAGCTTGACGTGCTCGACGGCTTGAAGGAAATCAAGATCTGCACTGGCTACAAGCTGGGCGACAAGGTGGTCGACCTGCTGCCCATCGGTGCCGATGACGTCGCCCTGTGCGAACCGATCTACGAAACCCTGCCCGGCTGGGAAGGCACGACTTTCCGCGTCAAGCGCTGGGAAGACCTGCCGGTCAATGCCCAGGCCTATCTGAATCGTCTCGAAGCGCTTTGCGAGGTGCCGATCGCCATCGTGTCGACCGGCCCCGAGCGTGACGAAACCATCCTGCGCGATCACCCGTTCAAATAGGACGGTAGCGCGCTGATACAGTAACGGGGCCGTTTGGCCCCGTTGTCGTTTAACGGGCCGGAACCGAAACCCAGCCTTCGGGGCAGGCGTTGGTATAGGGATAGTACTGGCCGGAAGAGCGGCAGTAATACCAGTTGCCGGCGGGCGGCGGGGAAACGATGTAGGCCGGTGGCGGGGCCGGCGGTGCTGCGCTGTTGATTGCCGCACCAATGGCGATGGCGCCGAGGGTGACGACGGCGGCTGGAGCGATCCAGTCGTAATGGCGATGCCGGTACCGGGGGGGCGGCGGCGGTGCGTAGTGGTAATGCCTCTGGATGTGGCGTGGCCGGTAGTTGTCGTAATAGCCGTAATGATCCGGACGGGCGTTGGCCTGACCGACCGCGCCGAGCGCCAGGGAAACGGCGATCAGGGTGCTGGCGATTGCTTTCATGATTGATCTCGCAGGGTGGTGTATGTGCTCAGGATAGCGAGCCGGCACCGCCCTTGCTGCAACCAGATGTTAGTAATTGTTAAGCGCCCGCATTCCCTGTGCTGTGAGACAATGCGCGCCATGCAAAGAAAGCGTCCGGAAATGAAAAAAGGCCTTGCCGAAGCAAGACCTTTCAACAAAATCGCTGGTGCCCAGGAAGGGACTCGAACCCCCACGGAGTTACCCGCTAGTACCTGAAACTAGTGCGTCTACCAATTCCGCCACCTGGGCACAGGTGCGAAGAGCCGCCATTATAGGGAAGAGAAAACCGATGTCAAGAAAAAAGATCAGCAAGATTCGCCGTGCCGACCCCTTCTACGAGCGCGAGGCACAGCGCTACGAATTTCCCCTGCCGTCGCGCGAGTACATCGCGCAGGTGCTGGCCGACGAGGGGCGGCCGCTGTCCTTCGATGAACTGTGCGGATTGCTCGACATCGCCAAGGATGAACGCGAGATGTTCCAACGCCGGCTTGGGGCGATGGAGCGCGAGGCGCAGCTGATGCGTAACCGCAAGGGCGACTACATCCTGCCCGAACGCGCTTCGCTGACCGCCGGGCGTATCCAGGGCCATCAGGACGGCTACGGCTTCCTGATCCCCGACGACGGTAGCGCCGACATCTTCCTCGACCAGCGCCAGATGGGCAAGGTGCTGCATGGCGATCGCGCCCTGGTCCGGGTCACCGGCCTCGATCGCAAGGGGCGCCCGGAAGGCAGCATCGTCGAGGTCACCGAACGCGCCAACAGCCGGGTCGTCGGCCGCGTCTTCGTCGAGCACGGTGTCGTCTTCGTCGTTCCGGAAAACAAGCGCATCGCCCAGGACATCCTGGTTCCGCCGGAAAAGAAGAGCAAGCTCAAGGCACAGTCCGGCCAGGTGGTGATGGTCGAGATCATCGAGCAGCCGAGCAAGCATTCGCAGCCGATCGGGCGCATCGTCGAGGTGCTGGGCAATTACGCCGATCCGGGAATGGAGATCGAGATTGCGCTGCGCAAGCACGATCTGCCCTTCGAATTCCCGAAAGCAGCGCTCGAGGAAAACAGGAAGATGCCCGACAAGGTGCGCAAAACCGACCTCAAGGGGCGCGAGGACTTGCGTGCATTGCCGCTGCTGACGATCGATGGCGAGACGGCGCGCGATTTCGACGACGCGGTTTTTTGCGAGAAGCAGGGGCGCGGTTGGCGGCTGGTCGTCGCCATCGCCGACGTTTCGCATTACGTGCAGCCGGGCATGGCGCTCGACCGCGAAGCGCTGGCGCGCGGCAACTCCGTCTATTTCCCGCGCCGCGTCATCCCGATGCTGCCGGAAAAGCTGTCCAATGGCATCTGTTCGCTGAATCCGGACGTCGAACGGCTGGCGATGGTTTGCGACGTGGCGATCAGCGCCGCCGGCAAGATCGGCAAATACCGCTTCTATCCGGCGGTCTTCCGTTCGCACGCGCGGCTGACCTACAACCAGGTCTGGTCCTGGCTGAGTGGCGAGAAAACGCCGGAAACCGAGGCGCAGCGCAACGTTTTGCCGCAGGTGCAGAACCTCTACAAGCTCTACCAGGCGCTGCACAAGGCGCGCGGCCAGCGCGGGGCGATCGATTTCGAGACCACCGAGACGATGATGCTGTTCAACGACCAGGGCAAGATCGAGAACATCGTGCCGGTGGTGCGCAACGATGCCCACCGCATCATCGAGGAATGCATGCTGGCCGCCAACGTCTGCGCCTCCGATTTCCTGGCCCAGCACAAGCAGACCTGCCTCTACCGCATCCACGAAGCGCCGTCTGAGGAGAAGCTGCGCAACCTGCGCAGCTTCCTCGGCGAATTCGGGCTTACCCTCGGCGGCGGCGACGATCCGCGGGCCAAGGATTACGCGCTGCTGCTCGAGAAGATCAAGCCGCGGCCGGATTTCCAGCTACTGCAGACAGTGATGCTGCGTTCGCTGAAGCAGGCGATGTACAGTCCCGACAATGTCGGTCATTTCGGTCTCGCCTACGAGCATTACACCCATTTCACCTCGCCCATCCGGCGCTATCCGGACCTGCTCGTCCACCGGGCGATCAAGGCTGTGCTCAGCGGCGGCAAATACGAACCAGGCCAGGCCTGGGACGAGATTGGCCTGCAGTGCTCGGCGACCGAGCGGCGTGCCGACGAGGCGACGCGCGATGTCGAGAACTGGCTGAAGACCTTCTTCATGAAGGAGAGGATCGGCGAAGTCTTCGACGGCACGATCTCGGCGGTCACCGCCTTCGGCATCTTCGTGGCGCTCGACCAGGTCTATGTCGAGGGCTTGGTGCATGTCTCGGAGCTGGGGCAGGACTATTTCCAGTTCGACAACGTCAAGCACCAGATGCTCGGCGAGCGTACCGGTGAGCGCTTCCGGCTCGGCGACCGGGTACGCGTCAAGCTGGTGCGTGCCGACCTCGAGTCGAACAAGATCGATTTCGTGCTGGTCCGCGAGGAGCGGGCAGTGGCTGCCGGCAGCAAGGGCAAGCGCAACCCGGCGCGCAAACGCTGAATCGCCTCCGCTCCCCGGCCTGGTTTAGAATGAATGCTCGGGGAATCGCCAGGAATAAGGATGATGGGGGAAACAAGCGTGCTCACCAAGCGGCTCGGGATCGATCCGCTCGCAGGTGAACTGCCGGCTTCGTTGGAAACAGGGCATGTCAGGATTGATCGCGACCATCGCCAGTTGCTGGCGCTGCTCGGCGAGTTGCGGCGCATCTGCCGCGATCCGGGTGGCTTGCCGGACTGCGCGACATGTTCGGCAGATCAGCAGTTGGCCTGCGAGGGAAGATTGATCGTGCTGCTCGGAGATTTGTTCTCCTGCATACTCGAACATTTCGCCGGCGAGGAACTGCTGATGCGCGACGCGCAGATGCAGCTCGCCGAAGGCGAGCACTACGCGGCGCACATCGAGGATCACGCGGCAATCGCCCAGAAGGTTCAGGAACTGGTCGCCCGTCTCGACATCGTGCATACGGTGGAGCGCATTCGCGAGCTGGATGGCTTGCTGGCCCGTTGGGTTGCCAATCACATCGAAATGCACGACGACCTGCTGGTTCGCTGGCTGGCGAAGCGCGGCATTCCGGGGGCTGCGGTATGAAGGTGGGCGGGGTAAAATGCGCCTCCCTGTCTGTTCGAGTTGCCCATGTCTTCCCGCCTGATCTACGGCTTTCATGCCATCACCGCCAAGCTGCGCCAGGACCCCGAATCCCTGCGTGAAATCCTGATCGATGGCGACCGCCAGGATGCGCGCGCCCGCGATCTGCTGCGCCACGCCGAACTGCAGGGGGTCCGTGTCATTCTTGCCGACGGCAAGCGGCTCGACGATCTGGCCGGCGGTGGCCGGCACCAGGGGGTGGTTGCCCGTCTCGACGGCGAGCGCAAGGCGGCCCACCTCGACGACGTACTCGATACGCTGGAGGAGCCGGCTTTTCTGCTCGTCCTCGATGGCGTCACCGATCCGCGCAATCTCGGCGCCTGCCTGCGCGTCGCCGACGCCGCCGGCGTCCATGCGGTGATCGCGCCGAAGGATCGCTCCGCCGGCCTCAACGACGTCGCCATCAAGACCGCCTGTGGCGCCGCCGAGAGCGTACCCTACGTGATGGTTACCAACCTGGCGCGGACGCTGCGCGAACTCAAGGAACGCGAAATCTGGGTGGTCGGTACCGCTGGCGAAGCCGCGCAGGACCTTTACGCCGCCGAGTGGCCGCAGGCCACAGCCTGGGTGATGGGCGCCGAAGGCGAGGGCATGCGCCGTCTGACCCGGGAAAACTGCGACCAGCTGGTCAGCATTCCGATGCACGGCAGCGTCGACAGTCTCAACGTTTCGGTCGCCGCCGGCGTCTGCCTGTTCGAAGCGCGGCGCCGCCGCGGTTGAGTTGATGTCGCATCGTCGCGCGGTCTGGCTGATGGTGCTGGTGACGCTCCTGTGGAGCATCGCCGGCGTCGTCGCGCGCCACCTTGAGGCGGCTGCCGGCTTCGAAGTCAATTTCTGGCGCAGCGCCTTCAATGCGCTGGCGCTGCTCGCCGCGCTGCGCTGGCTGCGCGGCGCTGCCGTCTGGTCGGCGCTACGCCAGGCGCCGCGCGTGGTCTGGGTGTCCGGGGTGTGCTGGGCGGTGATGTTCACCGCCTTCATGCTGGCGATCACGCTGACCACGGTGGCGATGGTGCTGGTGACGATGGCGATCGGGCCGATGGTCACCGCGCTGTTCGCCCGCATCTTCCTGAAGCAGCGCCTGCCGGCGCGGACCTGGGCGGCGATCGTTGTCGCCGCGCTCGGCATTGCCTGGATGTTCGGCGGCGGTGCCGGCGACGGCAGTCTGTTCGGGGCGCTGGTTGCCTGCGCGGTGCCGGTGGCGGCGGCGGTCAACTGGACGCTGCTGCAGAAGATCGGCCGGGCGAGCGCGGAGGGACCGGACATGCTGCTGGCGGTGCTGATCGGCGCCGTCCTGTCGGCTTTGTGCACCCTGCCGCTGGCCTGGCCCTGGCAGGCGACGGCGCACGACCTTGGCCTGCTGGCCTTGCTCGGCGTCGTTCAACTGGCGATTCCCTGCCTGCTCGTGGTAACCCTGGCGCGCGTCCTGCCGGCGCCGGAAGTGGCCTTGCTGGCTCTGCTCGAAGTGATTTTCGGTGTTGCCTGGGCCTGGCTGTGGGCCGGCGAGACGCCGTCGACCAGCGTGCTGGCCGGCGGTGCGCTGGTGCTGGCGGCACTGGTCGGCAACGAGGCGCTGGCGATGCGCCGGCGCCATGCGGACGGCGTCGCCGCCGTCCGTTCCCAAGTCTGAATCAGCCGGCGACTGGTTTCCAGCCGCCGCCGAGCGCCTTGAACAACTCCACCGCCGCGTTGAGGCGGGCCTGCCGGGTGGCGATCGCCGCCAGTTGCGCGTCGTTGGCGCTACGCTGGGCATCGAGCACTTCCAGGAAGCCCGAATAGCCGGCGTCGTAGCGTACCTTGGCCAGGTCATGCGCCTTTTGCGCGTTATCGACGCGTTGCTGCTGGGCGGTTTCGGCGGTGCCGTTCTCGCGCAGGTTGACCAGCGCGTCGCGCACTTCCTTGTAGGCCGTCTCCAGCGTCTTCTGCCAGGCGATCAGCGATTGCTCGTTGAGCGCCTTGGCCTGGTCGACGCGCGCCGTCGTCTTGCCGAAATCGAAGATCGGCATCAGCAGAGAAAGGCCGCCGGTCCACGTGCTGGCACCGCTGGAGAAGAGGTCGGAGAGGGTCTTGCTCTCGCTACCGAGGGCGCCGGTCAGCGTGAACTTCGGGTAGTAGCCGGCCTTGGCGACGCCGATGTTGGCGTTGGCGGCGACCAGTTGCTGTTCGGCCTGCTGGACGTCCGGGCGTGCCTCGATCAGGTCGGCCGGCAGGCCGGCCGGCGGTTGCGGTGGCAGCGGCAAGTGCTTGAGGTCGCCGGCGGCGATCTGCAGGTCCGGCTTGCCGGTGAGCAGCGCCAGTTGATGTTCGGCCAGCGCCCGGGCCCGGCGCAGGTCGGCCAGTTGTGCCTGCAGCGTGGCGACGGCGCCGTCGGCCTGGTACTGGTCGAGTGGCGAGACGAGACCGGCATCGACCCGGGTCTTCACCAGCCTGGCGCTTTCCTCACGGCTTTGCAGGGATTCGGCGGTGATTGCCAGCTGCGCGTCGAGGGCGCGCAGATTGAGGTAGTTGCCGGCGACCAGCCCGGCGACCGAGAGGCGGATGGCGTCGCGGCCGTAGCGGCTGGCCAGCAGGTTGGCGCGCGCCGCTTCGTTGCTGCGGCGGACGCGGCCCCAGATGTCGAGTTCGTAGGAGAGGCTGAGGCCGGCGCTGCGCGCGCGCAGAATGTCCGGCGAGTTGGCGTTCCAGGTGGCGGTCTTCTCGCTCAGTTTGCTGTTACTGCCGGCGCCCTGCGCGTTGATTTCCGGGAACAGCGAAGCGCCGGCCTCGCGGGCGGCGGCATCGGCCTGTTCGACGCGGGCGACGGCGCTGCGCAGGTCGGCGTTGCCCTGCAAGGCTTGATCGACCAGTTCGTTCAGGGTGGCGTCGTTGAACAGCGTCCACCAGCGCTCATTGACGGCGGGATTGGCGGCGGGCGCTGCGGCGACGGCGGTCGGCGCTTCCTTGAAGGCGGCCGGCAGCCAGTTGGCCGGGCGCAGGTAGTCCGGGCCGACGGCGCAGCCGGAGAGCAGCACGGCCAGCGCCAGCGGGGTCAGGCGGAATACGGAGCGGGACATCATGCTTTCTCCTCTTCGACGTCGAGATGCCTCGGATCGATCTGTTTGCCGCGCTCCAGCCATTTGAAGAAGAGCGGGATGAAAATGGTGGCGATGAAGGTCGCCGCGATCATGCCGCCGAAGACGCCGGTACCCATCGACTGGCGGGCCGCAGCGCCGGCGCCGGTGGCCTTGACCAGCGGGAAGACGCCGAGCACGAAAGCGAGCGAGGTCATGATGATCGGCCGCAGGCGCAGGCGGGCGGCTTCGACCGCCGCTTCGGCGACGCTCATGCCCTCGGCGTACTTCTGGGCGGCGAACTCGACGATCAGGATGGCGTTCTTCGAGGCGAGGCCGATCAGCACCACCAGACCGATCTGGAAGTAGATGTCGTTCGGCATGCCGCGCAGCCAGATTGCCGTCAGCGCGCCCATCAGCGCGAACGGCACAGCCATCACGACGGCCACCGGCAGCGACCACTTTTCGTACTGGGCGGCGAGGATCAGGAAGACCATGATGATGGCGAAGCCGAAAGCCTGCAGCGACGAGCCGGAGGTCTGCTTTTCCTGGAAGGCCTGGCCGGTCCAGGAAATCGCGTAGCCGTCGGGCAGCGTCGCCTCGGCCACTTCCTCGACGATGCGGATGGCGTCGCCGGAGCTGATGCCGGGCTTCGAATCGCCCATCACCTTGGCGGCGACGAAACCGTTGAAGCGCTCGACCTGTTCCGGACCGATCACGCTCTTGACGGTGCTGATCGCCGACAGCGGAATCATCTTGCCGCTGCTCGTGCTCTTCACGTAGACCTTGCCGATGTCGTCCGGCTTCATCCGGTAGTTGGCCTCGGCCTGCAACTGCACGCGATAGACGCGGCCGGCCTTGTTGAAGTCATTGACGTAGAGGGCGCCCATCGTGCTTTGCAGCGTCGAATAGACGTCGGCCAGCGGAATGCCCAGGGCGAGCGCCTTCGGCTCGTCGACCTCGACGAAGATCTGCGGCACGGTCGGCCGGAAGAAAGTCGAGATACGGGTGAATTCCGGATGCTTCTGCAACTCGCCCATGAAGCTCTGGACCACTTCGTGCAGCTTCTTGGCGTCGCCGTCCACGCGGTTCTGGACATAGACCTCGAAGCCGCCGGCGGTGCCGAGGCCCATGATTGGCGGCGGGTTGAAGACCAGACCCATGCCGTCCGGCTGCATCATGCCGATGCCCATGAACTTGCCGGCCAGGTCCTGCGCCTTGCCCTGGCGTTCCGACCAGTCCTTGAGCGGAATGAACATGGTGCCGGCGTTCGGCTTGTTGCCGCCGCCGATCAGGTCGAAGCCGGAAACGACGAAGGTGTGCTTGACCGCTTCGTCCTTGGCGATCATCGAGCGCATCCGCTCGCCGGTATCCTGGGTCCGCTTGAGCGTCGCCGCATCCGGCAGCATCAGCGCCGAGATCAGGTAGCCCTGGTCTTCGGCCGGCACGAAGCTGCCCGGGATGATGCGGAAGAAGAAGCCGGTGACGGCAATCACCCCGACGAAGACGAGCGAGCCGACGATGCCGTGCTTGAGCGTGAAGCTGACGGTGCGGGTGTAGTTGTTGGTGAGGCGCTCGAACAGGCGGTTGAACGGCGCGAACAGCTTGCTCTCGGTGTGTTGCGCCTTGAGCAGGATGGCGCACAGGGCCGGCGTCAGGGTCAGCGCAACGATGCCGGAGAGCACCACGGCGACGGCGACGGTGACGGCGAACTGCTTGTACAACTGGCCAGCGATGCCGCCAAGGAAGGCGACCGGGATGAACACCGCGCACAACACCAGGACGATCGCCACCAGGGCGCCGGAAACCTCGCTCATGGCCTTGATCGCCGCCTGACGGGGCGACAGCTTTTCCTCGGCCATCAGGCGCTCGACGTTTTCCAGGACGACGATCGCGTCATCGACGACGATACCGATCGCCAGCACCATCGCGAACAGCGTCAGCGTGTTGATCGAGAAACCGAACAGCCAGAGGCCGGCGAAGGTGCCGATCAGGGAGATCGGCACGGCGACCATCGGGATCAGCGTCGCCCGCCAGCTCTGCAGGAAGATGTACACCACGGCGATGACCAGCAGCGCCGCTTCGACCAGGGTCTTGACCACTTCGTTGATCGACGCCGAGACGAAGCGGGTGGTGTCGAAGGGAATGACATAGCTCATGCCCTCGGGGAATTTCTTCTGCAGCGTGTCCATCTTCTCGGTGACGCGCTTGGCGACGTCGAGCGCGTTGGCGCCGGTCTGCAGGAAAACGCCCATGGCGATGGTCGGCTTGCCGTCCAGGGTCACGCTCTGGTCGTAGCTGTAGGCGCCGAGTTCGATGCGCGCGACGTCGCGCAGGCGCAGCACGCCGCCCGGGCCGCTGGCGCGGATGACGATGTTGCCGAACTCTTCCGGCGTCAGCAGGCGGCCCTTGGCGGTCACCGTATAGACCAGTTGCTGGTCGCTCGGCGCCGGTTCCTGGCCGATCTTGCCAGCCGCGTTCTGGGCGTTCTGGGCCTTGATCGCGTTCGAAATGTCGGCGGTGGTCAGCCCCAGTTGCGCCATGCGGTCGGGCTTGAGCCAGATGCGCATCGAATAGTCCTGAGCACCGAAGATGGTGACATCGCCGACGCCGGGAACGCGCTTCAGTTCATCGACGATGTTCAGGCTGGCGTAGTTGGACAGGAACAGGGTGTTGTACTTGCCCGATTCGGAATCGAGGGCGATCACCTGCAGGATGTCGTTCGAACGCTTCTGGACGATCACGCCGTTGCGCCGGACTTCTTCCGGCAGGCGTGGCTCGGCCGCCTTGACCCGGTTGTTGACGCTGACCGCCGCGTCGTCAACGTCGGTGCCGACGTCGAAGGTGGCGGTGATGCTGATGCTGCCGTTGGCCGAGGCCGACGAGGTGAAGTAGGCGAGGTGCTCGACCCCGTTCAACTGTTCCTCGATCGGCGCGGCGACGGTGCGCGCCAGGGTTTCGGCGGAAGCGCCGGGGTAGGTGGCGGTGATCAGCACGGTCGGCGGCGCGATCTGCGGGTACTGCGCAATCGGCAGCACCTGCGCGGCGACCAGGCCGGCGATGACGATGATGATCGAAATGACCGAAGCGAAGATCGGTCGATTGATGAAGAACCTGGACATGATCGCCCCTTATTTCTGTGTCGCAGCGTTGCCGGCGGCCGGTGCCGCACCCGGTTTGCCGCCGGGGGCACCGCCTGCTCCGGGAGCGCCTGGCGCGCCGGGCGGATGCGGGGCGACAGGCACGCCCGGGCGCAGCTTCATCAGGTTGTCGACGATGACCTTGTCGCCAGCCTGCAGGCCGCCCAGGATGACCCAGTCCTTGCCGTGCCATTCGCCGGTCTTGACCGGGCGCGGCGCCACCTTGCTCTCGCCATCGGCAGTCATCACCAGCGTGCCCTGTTCGGTCTGCAGTACTGCCGCTTGCGGGACCAGGAAGACGCCGTCGCGCTGGCCGGTGAGCAAGCGGATGCGAACGAATTGGCCGGGCAGCAACTGGCCGTCGGGGTTGGCGAACTCGGCGCGTAGTGCTTGAGTGCCGAGTGTCGTGTCGATGTTCGAAGCGACGAAATTGAGCTTGCCCTTCTGTTCGTAAACCTGGCCGTTGGCCATCACCAGTTCGACGCCGCTGACCAGGTTTTCGGTGACGCGGCCGCCGGGCAGCTTGGCGAGGTCGCTCTCGCCGAGCGAGAAGCTGACCCACATCGGGTTGGTCTGGTAGATCGAGGTCAGCAGGCTGTCGCTGCCGGTGCTGACCAGGTTGCCTTCGGAGCGCACGGCGCGGCCGCTGGTGCCGCCGACCGGCGCGGTCACCGTGGTCCACGAGAGGTTCAGTTCGGCCTGGCGCAACGCCGCCTGTGCCATCGCGTCAGCGGAAGTGGCGTCGTCGTAATCCTTCTGGCTGATCGCCTTGGCGTCGGCCAGTCCCTTCAGCCGCTGCTTCTCGCGCGCCGTCTGCTCGGCACGGGCTTTCGCCTCGGCCAGTGCAATTTCGTAAGGCGCGCGGTCGATCTGGAACAGCGGCTGGCCGGACTTGACGACGTCGCCTTCCTGATAGAGGCGCTTGACCAGGATGCCGCCGACGCGGGCCCGGACTTCGGTCTCGCGGGCGCCTTCGGTTTGCGCCATGACCTCGATCGAGGTTGGCACCGACTGCGGTTGCATGTCGAGGACGGTGACCGGCATCGGTCCCATCTGCGGTGCGGCCGGTGCATTCTTGTCCGAACAAGCGGCGAGCAGCAGGCTGCCGACGAGGGCGGCGATCAGGGTAGGTTTGTTGGTATGCATGGTTGGGGTTCTCCGGCGGGGAAGTTTTGGGCTATTATATACAAACACGAATGTATGTAAAACGCCTCAGTGGCTTACAGCAAAGCATTTTTGTGTTGCAAATTGTAGTTGCTGCCGGCCGGCAGCAGGGAGAACGAGATGGTCAGAAAAACCAAGGAAGAAGCTGAGCAGACGCGCAAGGATATCGTCACCGCAGCGCGCAAGGTCTTCCACGAATGCGGTGTCAGCCGTTCGTCGCTGGACAAGATCGCCAAGGCGGCCGGTGTCACGCGTGGTGCCATTTACTGGCATTTCCAGGACAAGGCGGAAGTCTTTTTTGCGATGCGCGACGAGGTATTCGAGCCGATGCTCGGGTGCACCGACGCCGTGCTTTACGATCCTTCGCTGCTTAATCCTCTGGATGCGATCGAGGGTTCGATCAAGGAATTTTTCCGCGTCCTCGCGACCTGCCCGGATTTTCGCGAGACCTTCGAAATCATGATTTCGCGCTGCGAATACGTCGAGGAATTTTCCAGCGTTCAGGAAGAAGTTGGCCGGCCGGCGCTGGAATTCCTGGAAAAGATTCAACGCATGTACCGACTGGCGGCCGAAAAGGGCTACCTCCGTGCCGGATTGGAGCCCGAGGCTGTGGCCCACGATACCTGGGCTTTTACCAGCGGGCTATTGCACCTGACCCTGGGGTGTCGCAAAAACAGCGGTCTGGAAAGGGAGATTCCCCAGATGATTTCAGCGCATATGGATTTGCGCAGGGCCTGACGCTTCAGCGGTACTTGCGCCAGGCGCTGTAGCTGAACACCAGCAGGCCGATCCAGATCAGGCTGAAAGAGATCAGTTTTTCCGTTTGCAGCGCTTCGCCGAAGACGTAGATGGCGGTCAGGAACTGCATCGTCGGATTGATGTACATCAGCATGCCGACGGTCGCCAGGTCGAGGCGCTGCGTCGCCGCCGCGAAGGCGATCAGCGGCGCCGCAGTGAGGATGCCGGCGCCGAATAGCAGGGCGCCGGTGCTCCAGGGGGCGATTGTGAAGACTGTATGTCCGGCCTGCCATTGCCACGCTGCGTAGGCCAGGCAGAGCGGTAACATGAGCAGGGTTTCGAGGAACAGGCCGGACAGCGCGTCGACCGGTATCTGCTTGCGCACCAGGCCGTAGGTTCCGAAGCTGCCGGCCAGGAAGAGCGAGACCCAGGGCAGGCCGCCGTGGGCGGCAATCTCGTTGGCGAGTCCGGCCGCCGCCAGGGCGATCGCCAGCCATTCCAGGCGGTTGAGCCGCTCCTTCAGGAACACCAGCCCGAGCACCACGTTGACCAGCGGCGTCAGGAAGTAGCCAAGGCTGGATTCGACCACCCGGTGCTGTTCCACCGCCCACAGGAAAACCAGCCAGTTGCTGCCGATCAGCAGCGCCGCCAGCGTCAGCATGGCGAGTTGGCGCGGGCGGCCGAGGATTTGCCTGACCTTTGCCCATTGTTGTGCGACGACCAGGATCAGGCAGACGCAGACACAGGCCCAGAGTGCACGGTTGGCCAGGATGTCGATCGCCGAGACGTGACTCAGTTGGCGAAAATAGAGCGGAAAGAAGCCCCAGATGCCATAGGCGAGCAGACCATAGCCGATGCCGGCCAGTGGGGTTTTGTGGCTCATGCTCAAGCGTTGTCGCGCAGTACGGCGAGCGCCGCCGAACGGTAGTCGCGGCGGTAGAGGATGCCGCAGACGGCGAGCGCCAGGCCGCCGAGGATCAGCGGATGGAGCAGCCAGCCGGCGGCGGCGAGGCCGAAGTAATAGCCGCGGATGCCGCGGTTGAAATCGTCGCCGGCCAGCGTGTTGGTGCCGGCCACCCGCCGCGCGTAGCGGTCGATCGCGGGGTCGCCGGCGCTGCCGGTGGGGGCGGCGCCGACCAGGATGGAGAGGATGTTGAACTGGCGCAGCGACCAGGTGAACTTGAAGTAGGCGAAGACGAAACTGGCGAGCACCAGCATCAGCTTGATTTCCAGCAGCTCGCGGTTGCCCGGCCCGGCGAACGGCAGGTCGGCGGCGAAGCCGAGCAACTGGTCGGCAGCGCCGAGCGCGGCGACGAGGCCGGCGATGATGTAGATGGTGGTGTTGGCGTAGAAGGAGACGCTGGTCATCAGGTTGCCGATCAGCGTCGAGTCGGTGACGCGGACGTCGCGCTCCAGCATGCGGTAGGCCCAGTCGAGGCGGTAGCGCTGGCTGGTGCGGATCAGGCCGCCGGCACCGCCGGCGCTGTGCTCGGAAAACCAGGCGTAGCCTCCCCAGCAGGCGAAGAATACGGTCAGCGACAGCCAGTCGAGCGTGGAGAGGTGGGGCAGGGCGTGCATGGCGCCAGTTTGCCACAAGGGCGGTTCGGCGAGGGGAGGTGATCAGAGGTGAAATGGCGCAAAAAACAAAAGTGATGTTTTGAGTTGTTGATTTACAATAGCGTCGTTTTTGTTAATTAAGTTGATTCATGAGTGACTTGGCGAACGCCCACGAAAGTGCCTCGGACTTGATCGGCATCGAGGCCCTGGTTCAAGGGACCCCCGTGGCGACCTTCGTCATCGACAGCGAACACCGGGTCACCCACTGGAACCGGGCCTGCGAGTTGGTCACCGGGTTGCCGGCGGCGAGCATGATCGGCAGCAGCGATCACTGGCGAGGTTTCTACCCGGCGCCGCGACCGATCCTTGCCGATTACATCGTCGCCGGTGAGATCGAGCAGGCGATGGCCTGCTACGAAGCCGGGCATTGCCAGGCTTCGCAGATCGTCAAAGGAGCTTACGAGGCCGAAGGCTTCTTTCCCGTGCTGGGCGATGGCGGCTGCTGGCTGTATTTCACCGCCGCGCCGCTGTATGCCCCGGACGGCCGACTGCTCGGCGCCATCGAGACCTTGCAGAACATCACCGGGCGCAAGCAGGCGGAGTTGCGGCTGCAGGCACACAGCGACGAACTGGCACAGCAGGTTGCGTTGCGTACCGAGGAACTGCAGCAGCGCAATACCGAACTGGTCGACCTGCTGCGCGAGCGTTGCGAACTGGAGGAGCGCGTCGGCACGGCGAACAACGTCGCTTTTTCGGCGATGAGCAGCATGGGCGAGATGGGCGTGCTGCTGCACGCAATGCAGGGGTTCAACGAGAGTGCGACGGCGGAGCGCCTGGCCGGCGTCGTTCTCGACGCGCTTGCCAAGTACGGGCTGGAAGGGGCGGTCCAGGTCCGTCCGGTGGGCGGGGTGGCATGCACCCTGCCGGCAGGAGAACCACAAGTCGAGGCGATTTTCCGGCATCTGGCGGAGATGGGGCGGATCGTCAATTTCCACCGCCGGATGGTCGTCAACTTCCCGCAAATTTCACTTCTGCTGACCAATTTGCCGCAGGGCGAAGACGAGCGGGCCGGGCGTATCCGCGACAATGTCACGCTGCTCGCCGAGGCCGCCGAGGCGCGGCTGCAGGCCTTGCACAACGAGACGGGGCGGCAGGCCGGGGAGAGCCTGATCGCCGGAACGCTCGACGAGATCCGCGATTTGCTCGGTCAACTGGACAAGCGCCAGCAATCGTCGCTGACCGGCAGCCGCCTGGCGATCCACGCCATGGAAGAAAGCCTGGAGAAGCTGTTCGTCCATCTCGGTTTGACCGATCAGCAGGAAAGTGAGCTGGTCGCCACCGTTCGCGACGGACTCGATGCCCTGCTCGAAGCACAGTCAGGGCAAGGCGATTTTCATCAGGTTCTCAGCGGCATCACCCGTCGCCTCGGCAGCTTCGCCTGAGTGGCTGCTCCCGTTGTCGGTTTCGCCGCGAGTTTGTCGGCGAAGCGACAGAAAACGGAGCGAGGAAGACGGCGCCGGCACCAGATCCGGTCCGCCCGGGCTGGCGTCGCTCTTGCTTGGTCCAGGCATTCCAACAGCCCGTAGACCGCATGCGCCCCAGTGACCCCGTGACCTACCAATGCATCTCACCCGCCGCCGCGGCGGCGATGATCCGCAGCGAAGCCGCTGCCACAGTTTTCGACGTGCGCGATCTGGCCAGCTATCGCCAGGGCCATCTGGAAGGTGCTATGCATCTGCAGATGGAACGGGTGGCTGCCTGGCTCGGCCGTTTGCCCCGGGACGGGACGCTGATCATCTACTGTTACCACGGCAACGCCAGCCAGGTTTACGCGCAGATGTTCTGCGACTTCCGCTTCACGCGGGTTTACAGCGTGGACGGCGGTTACGAACGACTGGCCACCGCGCTCGCCGGCTGATTGGCGCGGCCGGCGCAATCGGCTACAGTGCGCACCGGTTTTTGTCGGGGAGCGGGCCGTGTACCACGTCGTCGAAAGCAGCAAGTCATTTCAGGAAATCCTCTTCGAACTGGAGCCGGCGGTACAGCGTCTGGGGCTGACCGTGCTCGCCGTGCACGATGTCGGTGCGGCGCTGGCGCGCCGCGACAACGGCTTCGACGAGGATTACGCGATCTACGACATCGTCGGCTGGCGGCAGGCCGAGGAAATGCTCCGCGACGACCTGCGCGCCGGGCTCTTCCTGCCCTGGCGGCTCGCCGTCTACACCGAGAACGGGGTTACGCGCCTGGGTTTCCTGCGCCAGCCGCCGGTCGCCGACCCAAGCCTGCAACGCGCTCTGGACGAAGGCGCAGCACGGCTGCTGCAACTGGTCGACGAAATGCGCTGAGCCGCCCGGCTCAGCCGCCTTCTGTCGCGCGCGCGGCGAGAACCATTTCTTCCGGGGCGCCGAGGCGTTCGAGCAGGTTGCCGCGGTCGAGGTGTACCAGTTCGCTGATCGCCGGCAGATCGTCCTGCAGGGCCGGGTTCTGCCAGCCGGTCGCGGTGTGCCGGGCGAGGTCGACGGCGAGATTGACGTTGCGCACGTTGGCGATGTCGGCGTCGGCCGGGTCGAGTAGCGACAGCAGCAGTTCCGGCAGCCCCCAGAGACCGATCAGTTCGCGCATGATTTCCTGCGGCGGGGCGCCGAAGACCTCTTCCTGAACCGCCCGCGTGCGCAGCGAGGGATGCGATGCCAAGCGCTCGCGCACCGTCGTCGCCAGGTTGGGGGCGAAGCAGTGCATGAGGATTTCGACGAAATCGTGGAGCAGCGCCGCCAGCGAGATTTCCTCGAAGCGGGTGTTCTGGCGCAGCAACGCCCAGTCGCGGGCCCAGATCGACGCTTGGCGCGAGCGGGCGATGACCTTGAGCAGGCCGAGCATCGCCTTCGGGTAGCCCTTGAGCTGATGTTCGATGATCGGCAGGTCCTGGCAGCTGTCGTAGAAGCGCTGGGTGCCGATCATCATCAGCGAGCGTTCGATCGTCGTGATCTCCGCGTTCTGGCTGCGCGAGCGGTTTTCCTTCATGAAGCGGAAGATGCGCAGCGTCATCAGCGGGTCGTGGACGATGATGTTGGCCAGCTCGCGGGTGTTGATGACGTCGGCGCTGTCGCGCAGTTCGGCCAGGCGGGTCGAGGTCAGGCGCAGGATCGGCAGCTCGACTTCCTTGAAGTGTTCCACCCAGGCCGCGGTGCCGGGGAAGGGAAAATCGATCATCAGGGTCATGCGGACCTTCCTTCCTGGCGTGCGATCATGGGGTGAACAACCTCTTCAGGAAATTCTCGACATAGGCCGGGCGGATCGGCTTCACCACGTAGCCGCGCGCGCCGAGCGCGGCAACCTGTTCGACCAGCTTGCGCGAGGTGTCGCCGGTGACCATGACGACGGCCGTTTCCGGACTGGCGGCGCGGATTTTCGGCAAGGCTTCCACGCCGGAGAGGACCGGCATGTTGACGTCGAGGAAGAGCACCTGCGGCTGGTGTTGCAGGGCGGCGCGGATCGCCTCCTCGCCATTCGCCGCCTGGGCGACGACGTTGAGGCCGAGTTCGGTGACGACGCCCTTGAGCAGCAGGCGGATCGAGCCGTTGTCGTCGACGATGACGGCGGTCGGCCGGCCGCCGTTTTCCCGGCGCGGCGCCGGTGTCGGGGCGCCTGGCGCTGCCGTTGCTGCTGCCGCTGCAGCCGGCGCGGAATCCGGGTCGCTGCCGGCTTGCGCCGCCTGCCGAGCGGCGGCAATCTGCTGCAGTTCGTCGAGCACCTGCTTCTGCCCGAAGGGCTTGCGCAGGAAGCCGGCGGCGCCGTAATCGGCCGCCCGCTGCTCGATTGCCTCGTCCTCGCTGGCGGTCATGAAAACGACGTCGATCTCCGGAAAACCGGTGTTGATCTCGGCCAGGATGTCGAGCCCGTCGCGCCCCGGCAGCAGGTAGTCGAGGCAGACGACCGCCGGCCGCGTGCGGCGGATCGCCTCGATCACCCTGTTGCCGTCCTCAAGTTGCCCGACGACCTGATGCCCCTGGCTGGCAAGCAGGGTAGCCAGCAGGCTGCGCATTGAGGCATTGTCATCGACGATCAGGATGTTCATGGCGATTGTGGCAAGGAATTTCACAGTATGTTAACCGCGAAAGCGGCGGAATGGCAGGGCGAAATGCCCCGTGGCTCTTGTTCTTTCGGCCTTTTCGCTACTCCTTATGCCGTGCCGGTTGCGTTACTGTTTTTGATGACTCGTTTGACGTCGCATGAGAATTTGATGAAGGCCCGCCGGTCGTTAGGTGTGCAGGGGACGGACAAGATGGTTTTGCCGTCAGGCGAGCGCAGGCGGCCATGTTTGCCGCCTTGCTGTGCAAGTCCCGGAATGATGAATCGAGGTTGTGATCGAACATGCAAGTTCTGGATGTTTCGGCTCGGATCAATACTGTGATAAAAGACTATCGAATAAATTGCTCAGCCAAAGTCCCCATGGGATTCATCGTTAGCGTTGGCTGCCTGATTGGAGCGCACCTGAAAAGGCGCTTGATCACCGGGATGGAGTGAATCAGGATGCGTGAAGGAAGTCAGCGATGAAAGTCATTGCTTTGGGGACAGTGCTGGAAGGACTGATCGCGACCTGGGAAAATGAAGTCGTAGAGTTCAAGCGCGTGGCCAAGGATTACGATACCGACCGGATCGGCGAGTATTTCTCGGCCTTGTCCAACGAGGCGAATCTGCGCGGGCTGGAGCGCGCCTGGCTGGTATTCGGGGTCGATAACCAGACGCGGGCGGTGGTCGGTTCGACCTACCGGTCGGAGCCGGAGCGGCTGCAAGGCCTGAAGATGCAGGTGGCGCAGAGTGCCGAGCCGAGCGTGACGTTTCGCGATATCCATGTGTTGCAGCATGCCGGCGGCCGGGTGGTGTTGTTCGAGATTCCCGCCGCACCCTGCGGTATGCCGATTGCCTGGAAAGGGCATTACTACGCGCGGGCCGGGGAAAGCCTGATGCCGCTCGGACTGGACAAGCTCGACGAGATTCGCCAGCAGACCCTGGCGGAAGACTGGTCGGCACAGGTGGTGGCGGGGGCGAGCGTCGAGCATCTGGATAGCGAAGCGCTGGCGATTGCACGCGCCTCCTTTGCCCGCAAATACGCCAACCGTTTTGCTGCCGACGAGGTGATGGCTTGGCCGCTGGCAAGCTTTCTCGACCGTGCCCGCCTGACGCAGGATGGCAGGGTCACCCGGGCGGCCTTGCTGTTGCTGGGCAAGCGCGAGTCGGCGTACCTGCTGCTGCCGCATCCGGCCCAACTGACCTGGAAGCTGGAAGGCGTTGAGCGCGACTACGAGCATTTCGGCCCGCCTTTCCTGTTGAATACCACGGCGCTGTACCAGAAGGTGCGCAATACCAAGGTGCGCATCCTGCCCGACGATGCCTTGCTCGCCGTCGAGGTGGCCAAGTATGACCAGAAGGTGGTGCTGGAAGCCTTGCATAACTGCATCGCGCATCAGGATTACCGGCGTAACGGGCGGATCGTCGTCGTCGAACAGCCGGACCGGCTGATTTTCGAGAACGAGGGCAGCTTTTTCGAGGGGCAGCCGGCCGATTACATCAGCGGCAACAAGACGCCGCACCGTTATCGCAACCCGTATCTGGCGCAGGCGATGGCCGAATTGAACATGATCGACACCATGGGTTACGGCATCCACGAAATGCATCTGGGGCAGGCACGGCGCTATTTTCCGATGCCGGATTACGACCTGAGCGAGGCAGGCGTGGTGAAGATGACGGTGCATGGCCGAGTCGTCGATCCGGCTTACAGCCGGGTGCTGATGCAGAAAACCGATCTGCCGCTGGCTGACATTCTGGCGCTGGACCGGGTGCAGAAACGCCTGCCGCTGGATCAGGCGATGGTCGATCATCTACGCCGGGCCGGCTTGGTCGAGGGGCGCAAGCCGAATCTGCATGTTTCGGCGCTGGTGGCTGGAGTCACTGCTGAAAAGGCGACTTACATCAGGACGAGAGCGCAGGATGATGTTTTCTACGCCAAGTTGCTGACGGATTATCTTGAGAGATTCGGCAAAGCGACGAGAGAAGAAGTCAATGATCTCTTGCTGAGCAAGTTGAGCGAGGGCTTGGATGAGGCTCAAAAGCTCAACAAGATCGGCAATTTGCTGACTAACCTGCGTCGAGCGGGAAAAATCGTCAACACAGGTTCGCGTAAGGCACCGGAATGGCGCTTGGTAAGGGGCTGGTGAATGTGCAGAATAAAAAGACGGTTTTTGCAGAATAAATGCAGAATAAAATTTTTAAGTTTTTGTTATTAAACAAATTTTCTGTGTTCTTTTGTGTCAGTGGCGCTAACGAATGCAGAGAAGCCGAATAGACTCGGCTGCGTAATGTGCTTTTTTGAGAATAAAGTCAAACGCCTCCGTGAAGGAGGCGTTTGACTTTTCGGACTGGCTTTGGAAGCTTCCTTACAGGATCATCCCGGCCCCGACCGTATTGTTGTTGCTCTCGTCGATGACGATGAAGGCCCCGGTGCCTCGGTTCTCGGTGTAGGGATCGACGAACAGCGGTTGCGCCAGCTTGAAAGTGACTTCGGCGATGTCGTTCATCGCCAGCTTGTCGGCGGGCAGGTTTTCCAGGGTGTTGACGTCGAGGCGGTGGTCGATGCCGGTCAGCTTGGCCTTGGAGTCGCGCGTCGTGTGGCGGATCAGGTAGGTGCGGGCGCGGTCGAGCGGGGCTTCGGCCAGCCAGCAGACGGTGGCGCGGATTTCCTTGACGGCGGCCGGGGCTTCGGCGGTCTTGACGATCATGTCGCCGCGCGAGCAGTCGATTTCGTCGGCGAGCAGGATCGTCACCGATTGTTCGGTGAAGGCTGCGCCGATATCGACGCCGCCAATCTGCACCGCCTTGACCGTCGATTCGAGACCATTGGGCAGCACGGTGACGGCGTCACCGACCTTGATGCTGCCGGATTCGACACGGCCCATGAAGCCGCGGTAGTCGTGCAGCTCGGGGTTGGCGGAATCCTGCGGGCGGCAGACGTACTGGACCGGGAAACGGAAGGGCTCGTCGTGCTCGGTGTGCGCGGCCGGTGCGGCTTCGAGGATTTCCATCAGGGTCGGGCCGTCGTACCAGGCGAGCTGTTCGCCGCGCTCGACGATCATGTCGCCGTTGAGCGCGGAGAGCGGGATGAAGCGCACGTCGTCGATGCCGACCTTGGCGGCGAAGGCGAGGTAGTCGGCCTTGATCTTCTCGTAGGTTTCCTGCGAGTAATCCACCAGGTCCATCTTGTTGATGGCGACGACCAGGTGCGGGATGCCGACCAGCGACGCCAGCTTGGAGTGGCGGCGGGTCTGCGTCAGCACGCCCTTGCGCGCATCGATCAGGATGATGGCCAGGTTGGCGGTGGACGCGGCGGTGACCATGTTGCGGGTGTACTGCTCGTGGCCCGGCGCGTCGGCGATGATGTACTTGCGCGTCCCGGTGGAGAAGTAGCGGTAGGCGACGTCGATGGTGATGCCCTGCTCGCGCTCGGCCTGCAGGCCGTCGGTGAGCAAGGAGAGATCGACCGCGCCGAGGCCGCGCTTCTGAGAGGTCTTCTCGATGGCGTTCAGGGTGTCGGCGAGGATGGTCTTGGTGTCGAACAGCAGGCGCCCGATCAGGGTGCTCTTGCCGTCGTCGACGCTGCCGCAGGTCAGAAAGCGCAGCAGGCCGTGATCTTCAACTTGATGGGCGCTCATCAGAAGTAACCCTCTTTCTTGCGTTGTTCCATGGAGGCTTCGCTGGTCTGGTCGTCCAGACGCGTGGCGCCGCGCTCGGTGATGGTGGTGGTGGCGGTTTCGACGACGATCTTCTCGACGGTGTCGGCGTCCGACTCGACCGGTGCCGTGCAGGAGATGTCGCCGACGGTGCGGAAGCGCACCAGCTTGTCGATGATCTGTTCGCCGGCCTTCGGCAGGTTGGTCAGCTCGCCGGAAACGAGCGGCACATTGACCGGCACGATGGCGCCCTGGCGAATGACCACCGGGCGGGTGTGGGCGAAATAAATGCTCGGCAGTTCCAGCTTTTCGCGCTCAATGTATTGCCAGACGTCCATTTCCGTCCAGTTCGAGATCGGGAAGGCGCGGATGTTCTCGCCCTTGTGGCTGCGGGCGTTGTACAGGTTCCACAGTTCCGGGCGCTGGTTCTTCGGGTCCCATTGGCCGAACTCGTCGCGGAAGCTCATGATGCGTTCCTTGGCGCGGGCCTTTTCCTCGTCGCGGCGGGCGCCGCCGATGCAGGCGTCGAAGCCGAATTCCTCGATGGCTTCGAGCAGCGTCACCGACTGGTGCTTGTTGCGCGATTCGCCTTCGTGCTTCAGCACCACCGTGCCGCGCTTCATCGAATCCTCAACGGAGCGGACGATCAGGCGCTCGCCCAGCTCGGCGGCGCGCTTGTCGCGGAAGGCGACCACTTCCTGGTAGTTGTGGCCGGTGTCGATGTGCATCAGCGGGAAGGGGAACTTGCCGGGGCGGAAGGCCTTTTCGGCGATGCGCAGCATGCAGATCGAGTCCTTGCCGCCGGAGAAGAGCAGCACCGGGTTGGCGCACTGGCCGGCCACTTCGCGCATGATGTGGATGGCTTCGGCTTCCAGCCAGTCGAGATGGGAGAGTGTCTTGCGTTGGGTCATTGCTGGGTAATCCGCAGGGATTGTCGAATGGAGCGCATTGTAGCAAGCGCTTAATATTCAATTAAGAACATGAGCGCATCTTGTTATTCTGTTTTTGAATAAATTGGTCGTGACGCCGTCCGCGGTGTTGACGAACGAAGCGGGGAAATGCCGCCGCCGTTCATCGGCCGGCGGCGTGGGCGTTTCAGGCGACGCGGAAGCCGGCAATCAGGCCGGTCAGGCGTTCCGACAGGCGATGCAGGTCGCTGGTCGACTGGCGGATGCTTTGCGTCGAGGCGTTGTTTTCCTCGACCATGTTCGAGATCCGTTCCATGCTCTGGGCGATCTCGGTCGAGGCGATCTTCTGTTCGGCGACCGAATCGGTGATTTCGGTGACGCCACAGCGCGCACGCTCGACAACCTGGCTTGAGCCCTGAAGCACATCCTCCACTTCGCCGGCCAGCGTGTTACTGGTTCGGATCGACGCTTCGCCGGCGGCGATCGCAGTCTGCACGGCCGAGGACTGATCCATGATCACTCGCGTCCGCTGGTCGATCTCGACCGCCGACTTGCCCGATTTCTCGGCCAGCTTGCGCACTTCGTCGGCGACCACGGCGAAACCGCGCCCGGCCTCGCCGGCACGCGCCGCCTCGATCGCCGCGTTGAGGGCGAGCAGGTTGGTCTGGTCGGCGATGTCGCGGACCTCGCGGGTCATGTCGGTGATCGCCTGGGTGCTGTGTACGAAATCATCGACGGTGCGGGCAATCTCATTGATGTTGTCCTGAATGCGCCGAATCTCGTCGACCAGGTGCGAGACCTTGCGCGTACCGAGCGCGGTCTGGGCGACGCTTTCCTCGGACTGGGCATTGACGTCGCGGGCGGTTTCGGAAACCGAGGTGATCGCCACCGTCAGCTCCTCGATTGCCGCGGCGCTGCTGCTGACAGCGTTGGCCTGGTGTTCGGAAACTTCGGCCAGGGCACCGGAGGTGTGCGCCAGTTGTTCGGAGGCGCTGGCGACTTCGCCGCTGGCCGCGTTGATTTCGCGGATCAGTTGCTGCAGGCGTTCCATCATCGAGTTGAAGGCGCGCGCCATGCGACCGATTTCATCCTCGTTGATGATCGCCGCGCGGTGCGTCAGGTCGCCACTGCCGGCGATGTGAGTCATCGTCGATTCGAGCCTGGCCAGCGGTCCGATGATCGAGCGGATGAAGAGCAAGGCCAGCGTCAGCAGGACAATCAGGGCGGCGACGGCAAAGACGCCGAGCCCCAGTCTGACCGAGGAATAGACTTCGTCAGCGCGCTCGCGGTTGCTGGCCTGCAGTTCGGTCGAGATTTTCTGCATCTCGTCGACCAGATCGTCGATGACCTTGGTCGGTTCACGGTCGATGCCGCGTACCAGTTTGTCGACGGTGCTCGCCGGATCGCTGCTGTTGCGGTCGTACTGGCGAAGTGCTTCATGGTAGCGCGGCGCCAACTGGCTGAAGGTGGCGGTTACCTGTTCGATCTTCAGGCGTTGGGCGACGCCGAGGCCGGCGGCGGTCTGGGCGACCCGGGTAAGCTGTTCGCGGACCAGCGCGGCTTCGGCATCGAAACTTTTCAGGTGCTTGGCGTAGGCTTCCGGATCCTTGCCGCGCAACAGGGTGTTCTTCCACTCCTGGACCATGATCTTGAAGCTGACCTGGGCGCTGCGGGCGCCGTCGATGGCTTCGATCATCGTCGCGCTGCGGGCGATCGATTCTTCGAGTTCATCGTGCAGCTTGGTGGCCTGACCCAGCGCGAAGAGACTGACACCAAGCAGGGCAAGTACGGCGACGGCGACGAGGATCAACAGCTTGTGCTTGATTTGGATGCGCATCGCAATACTCCTCCTGTGTGCGAATTTGCTGAATTGTACAGACGTTGACGGCTGGTTGTTGGTTCAATCGATTTTGATAAATTTGTGTTCCGGCTTCGCTTCGCCGAGCGCTGTTGCTCCTTTGCCGTGCGGTGATGGCGTCGGGATACAGACCACGCTCCCTCCGATAGATTGCCGCTGTCCCCTAGATTCCCGGTAACCAAAACGCGACAAAATCGCCGATACCCTTGTGATAAATTCGGGCTATGACAACGATCAGCACCCTGTTCCTGCTGGCTGGCCTGCTGCTCTTCATCAGTGTTCTTGCCAGCACCGTTTCGGCCCGCCTTGGCTTGCCACTGCTGTTGCTGTTCCTCGGCGTCGGCATGCTTGCCGGCGAGGATGGGCCGGGCGGCATCCTGTTCAGCGATTTCTTCACCGCGAACTTCGTCGGCCAACTGGCGTTGGCGGTGATCCTGCTCGACGGCGGCTTGCGCACCGATGCCGCAACCTTCCGCGTAGCCCTGAAGCCGGCCGCCGTGCTCGCCACCTGGGGGGTCATCGGTACCGTCGCCCTGCTTGGCGTGTTTGCCACCTGGGTACTCGACGTCGATTGGCGGCTCGGCCTGCTGCTCGCCGCCATCGTCGGCTCGACCGATGCGGCGGCGGTGTTCGCCCTGCTGCGTCATAGCGGCGTGCGGTTGAACGAGCGGGTCAAAAGCACGCTGGAAATCGAATCCGGTTCCAACGATCCGATGGCCATCCTGTTGGTCACCGTGCTGGTCGAAATCCTGCTTCATCCCGAGCGCGCCGGGGTCGCCGCGTTTGCCGTGCTGTTGCTGAAACAGGCCGGGATCGGCCTGCTCTTCGGCCTGGTCGGCGGCAAGATTCTGGCTGCCCTGTTGCGCCGATTGAACCTGGCCGAAGGCCTGTATGCGCTGCTGATCCTCTCCGGCGGCCTGCTCATCGTCGGCGCCGCCAACCTGCTCGACGGCAGCGGCCTGCTCGCCGTCTACATCGCCGGGGTGATTGTCGGCAACCGGCGCAGTCACGCCACCGAGCACGTGTTGCGGGTGATGGACGGGCTCGCCTGGCTGGCCCAGGCCGGCATGTTCGTTGTCCTTGGCCTGCTCGTGACGCCGTCGCACCTCGCCGATCACGCCTGGGAGGCGCTGGCCATGGCCTTGTTCCTGATGCTGGTGGCGCGGCCGCTGGCGGTGATGATCGGTCTGCTGCCTTTCCGCTATACGCGCAACGAGCTTGCCTTCGTCAGCTGGGTCGGTCTGCGCGGCGCGGTGCCGGTAGTGCTGGCGATCTTCCCGGTGGTGATGGGGGTGCCCGATTCCCGGCTGCTGTTCGACGTCGCCTTCTCGGTCGTTCTGTTGTCGCTGCTGGTGCAGGGGGCGACCATTCCGGCGGCGGCGCGGCTGCTCAAGGTCGAACTGCCGCCGGCCGACGAGCCGCATGACCGGCGCGAAGTCTGGGTCGGCGAGGAGGCGGCGCTGCCGTTGTTCGAATATCGGGTCGCCGCCGGCTCGGCGGCGGAAGGCCGCCATCCCGACGATCTGGCGGCGGAATTCGCCAGCGGCGAAGTCCGCTGCATCGCCGCCGTGCGTGACGGCAAGGCGCTCGAGATGGGCGGCGAATTGCGCCTGCGTCCCGGCGACGGTGTCTGGTTCCTGGCGCCGGAGACGACCGTCGAGCGACTGGCGCGCCTGTTCGGCGCGGCGACTCTGGATATCGGCCGCAACCTCAGCTTTTTCGGCGAATTCGCGGTAGCACCGGATTGCCTGGCCGGCGATCTTGCCGCCGCTTACGGTTTTGCGCTTGCCGACGGCGAGGCCGGGCAGCGGCTCGATGTCGTCCTGCTTGAGCGTCTCGGCCGCCCGGCGGTGGTCGGCGACCGGGTCGGCATCGCTGGCTTCGTGCTGGTCGTCCGCGCCATGGGCGACGATGGCAGGATTGCCGGGATCGGCCTGAAATGCCCGGTGGCGCTGCCCTTGCTCGAAGACTGAGGCAGCGTCAGACAGCGATCAGGACGTCGCCCTGGGATTCCATCAACAGGTGCGTGGTCGTGCTGCCGAGCAGCAGTTCCTCGATCATGTGCGTGCCGCGTTTGCCGACGACGATCAGGTCGCAGTCCTGTTCCTGCTCCTGTTCCAGCAGCAGGCTGGGCGCGTTGCCGTGCAGGGCGAATAGCTGGCAACTGGCCGGCAGTGCCTGCTGGCGGGCGAGGTCGCGCAGGCGCTGCATGCCGTCGAGCTGGGCCTGGATGCGGTAGCGCTGGATGATCTCGGGATCGACGCCGGCGTACTGCATTTTGCCCTCGAACGGCAGCTCGACGGCATGGACCAGGACCAGCGTCGCTTCCGGCGCCAACTGACGGACCTCGGCCAGCGCGGCGAGCGAGGCCGGCGAGAAGTCGATGGCAACCAGGACCCGGCGGTAGGGCTCGTGCGGTGCCTGCTTGACCACCAGCACCGGCTGCCGGCTCTTGCGCAGGAGGCGCGAGGCGGTCGAACCCAGCGTCAACTGGCGCAGGAATCCCTCGCCGCGGGCGCCGAGCACCAGCAGGCCGGCGTCGATCGCGGCGGCGTGGGCGGGCAGGGCGTCGGTCGGGCGGCCGCTGACGACGGCGCATTGGGCGGTGACGCCCCGGGCGTGGCGCGGTTCGGCGTTGAGCGCCGCCAGTTGGGCAGCGGCGGCCTCGGCCAGCGCCGCGTCGAGCGGCGGCGCGGCGCTGCCGAGCAAGGCCTGCAGGCCATCGAACAATCCGGGGGCAATGGCGTGCACCAGATGCAGCGGCCAGCCGTGCTCGGCGGCCAGCCGGTAGGCGCGGTCCACGGCATGGCGGGAGGGCGCCGAAAGGTCGGTGGCGGCCAGGATGCAGGGAGTCATGGGTGTTCCTCCTCGGGGCGGATCAGGGAGACGAAATGTTCGACCGTGTAATCGACGGCATCGCGCATCGGGTAGAGCACGGTCGGCGCGCCAGCCTGCTTCAGGCGCAGGCCGTGGGGGTCGTCGCGGGCGACGAAGGCGACTTCGCCGCGGAAGCGGCGTTCCTTCAGCGCCTGCAGGAAGGCGATGTTGGAATCGACGTCGGGCAGGGTGCTGACCACCCATTTCGCGTCGTTGAGCGGCAGTTCCTCGAGAAAGCCGGACTCCTGGGCGTCACCGTAATGCACCGGGATGCCCGCCTGGCGCATGGCGCTGACACATTCCGGGTCGAAGTCGATGCCGAGGACGCGGATGCCGGCTTCCTGCAACTGCTGGGCGAGGCGGCCGCCATAGCGGCCGAGGCCGAAGATCACGACTTCCGGCGCGTTGCGGTCGGCGCGCTCGTCTTCCACCGTCTGTTCGCGGAAGGGATTGCGCCGTTCGAAGAGCCCGAGGAAGGGCGCCAGCCGCTGGTAGAGGTGGTGCGAGTAAAGGATCATGTAGGTCGACAGGGCAATGGTCACCAGGCCGACCAGCGTCGTCAGGCCGAGCGCATCTACCCCGACATGGCCGAGCGAGATGCCCATGGCGACGAAGACGATGGAGAATTCGCTGATCTGGGCGACGGTCAGGCCGGCGAGGAAGCCGGTGCGCTTGCGGTAACCCATGTAGCCCATGATCGCCATGACGATCAGCGGATTGCCGATCAGCACGAAAAGGGAGAGCACGACCGCGGGCAGGATTTCGCCGCCGAGCGTCGAAAAATCGAGCTTGGCGCCGAGGTCGATGAAGAAGAAAAGCAGCAGGAAATCGCGGATGCCGGAGAGGCGCGCGTTGATCGCGTCGCGGTAGGCGGTCGAGGTGAGCGAGAAACCGGCCAGGAAGGCGCCTGCCTCCTTGGAAAAACCGGCCCCTTCGCCGAGCGCGGCGAGACCGGTGCCCCAGGCGATGGCGAAGATCAGCAGCAGTTCCTGCGAGTGCGCCATCGCCTTGACCAGACCGGGCAGCAGCCAGCGCATGAGGATGAAGAGCAGCGCGGCGGCGGCCAGGATGCGCCAGGCCAGCGACAGGACGACTTCGCCGGGCGCCGCCGCGCCGCCGCCGCGCAGGGCGCTCATCGCCATCATCGCCAGCACCACGGCGAGATCCTGGACGATCAGGAAGCCGACGGCAATGCGGCCGTGCAAGGCATCGAGTTCGCGCTTGTCGGAAAGCAGCTTGACGATGATGATGGTGCTGGAAAAGGTCAGGGCGATGGCGACGTAGAGCGCTTCCATGACGCCCTTGCCGAGCAGCAGGATGAGCGCGAAACCGCCGGCGATGGTGAAGGCGAGCTGGCCGAGGCCGGTGGCCAGTGCCACCGGTCCGATGTGGCGGACGTGATGGAGGTCGAGCTTGAGGCCGACCAGGAAAAGCAGCACGGCGATGCCGACCTGGGCCAGCAGGTCGATCTGGTCGTGGGCTGAAACCAGGCCCAGCACCGCCGGCCCGGCGACGATGCCGACGACGATGTAGGCGATGATCACCGGTTGCCGCAGGCGTACCGCAATGGCGCCGGCGATGGCGGAGATGATCAGCAGCAGGGAAAACTCGCTGAAGGCACTCATGTCGTTTTTCCGGTGGCGCCCCGAGACCGCGCTGGCTCGGGGAAGAAGCGTGCAGGGTGTGAGGCCGAGCTTAGCAGAGATCGCCGGCCGGCGAATTTTTTACGACATTTTTACGCGGCTGTTGCCAGAATGCGCGCACGCTTCGTTGTGCGTCATTTAGAGTGCCGCTGAACATGTCACGCCTCGCCACCGATCATCTCTCGCCGCGTCAGAAACTGGCACTGAGCGTCCTTGCCTGCGTGCTGGTCGCCATCGTCGCCGCGCCGCTGCGCGAGGTGCTCGACCTGGCCAACATGGCGATGCTCTTCCTGCTCGTCGTTCTTCTCGTCGCCGTCAGTCTCGGGCGCGGTCCGGCGGTACTGGCCTCGGTGTTCGGCGTCCTGTTGTTCGACATCTTCTTCGTGCCGCCGCATTTCTCGCTGGCGGTCGCCAACCTGCAATACCTGATCACCTTTGCGGTGATGCTGGCCACGGCGCTGATCACCGGCCACCTGACGGCGACCTTGAAGGAGCAGGCGGCCGAGGCGAAACGCCGCGAGCGGCGGACGCGCGCGCTTTACGAAGCGGCCAGCCGCCTGGCCGGGGCGCTCGATGTGGGACAGGTGCGCGAGATCGTCGATGGCTTTGTCGCCGGCGAGCTGGGCGGACGCTGTCATTTGCTGCTCGGCGACAGCCCGGCGGCGATCCGCACCGCTGCCAGCGGGTTTTCTGCGACGCTGGCGGAAGCGGTGCTGAGCGACGGTCTGCGCCGCAGCGATCAGGAAGCCGGCCAGCGGATCTATCTGCCCTTGCGGGCCCCGATGCGGGCGCGCGGCGTGCTGGTCGTCGACGCCAGCAAGCCGCCGGTCGAGGACGAACTGGCGCTGCTCGATGCGCTTGCTTCGCTGACGGCAATTGCTGTCGAGCGCCTGCATTACGTCGAGGTGGCGCAACAGAGCGAGTTGCAGATGGTGACCGAGCGACTGCGCAGCTCGATCCTGTCGGCCTTGTCGCACGATCTGCGGACGCCGTTGACGGTGCTGGTCGGGCTCGCCGATTCGATCGCCCTGGCGCCGGCGCTGTCGGCGCCGGTACTGGAAAACGCCGCCGCGCTGCGCGACCAGGCGGCCCGTCTGGCCGGTCTGGTCGGCAACCTGCTGGAAATGGCCCGTCTCAACGCCGGATCGGTGACCCTGCGCCAGGAGTGGCAGCCGCTCGAGGAGGTGGTCGGCAGCAGCCTGAAACTGCTCGGCGCCGCGCTCGGTCGTCACCGCTTGCGCATCGACCTGGCGCCGGATCTTCCCCTGCTGCGTTTCGACGCCGTGTTGATCGAGCGGGTGCTGTGCAACCTGCTCGAGAATGCCGCCAAGTATTCGCCGGCCGCCGGCGAGATCCGGCTGGCCGCCGAACTGGCCGGCGACTGGGTCGAGATTTCGGTCAGCGACGAAGGGCCTGGCTTCCCCGACCTCATCGCCGAGCAGTTGTTCGGCATGTTCGTGCGCGGCAGCGGCGAGTCGGCGATGCCCGGCACCGGGCTTGGCCTGGCGATCTGCCGGGCGATCGTCGATGCCCACGGCGGTCGCATCCGGATCGAGAACCTGGCGGGGCGGGGCGGTCGCGTCGTCGTCGCCCTGCCGCGCGGCGAACCGCCAGCGGTCGAGGAGGAAGCATGAGCGAGCAGGCGCCGCGCGTGCTGCTCGTCGAGGACGAGGCGCAGATTCGTCATTTCGTCCGGTTGGCGCTGGAAGCGGAAGGCTGCGCGGTGAGCGAGGCGGCGGGCGTGGCCGACGGGCTGGCGCGCGCCGGCGCCGACGATCCTGCCTTGGTCGTCCTGGATCTGGGGTTGCCCGACGGTGACGGTGTCGATTTCATCCGTTCCTTCCGCGCCTGGTCGGAACGACCGGTACTGATCCTGTCGGCGCGTACCGAGGAAAGCCACAAGATCGATGCCCTCGACGCCGGTGCCGACGATTACCTGACCAAGCCTTTCGGCGTCGGCGAACTGCGTGCCCGCGTCCGCGCCCTGATGCGGCGCCGCCAGCGCCAGGGCGGCGTTTCGCCCTGGCTCGAATTCGGCAATGTGCGGGTCGATTTCGCCCGCCGCCAGGTGACGCGCGACGGCGAGGCCGTCCACCTGACGCCGATCGAGTACCGCCTGCTCGCCATGCTGCTCGCCCACCCCGGCCAGGTGCTGACGCAGCGCAAGTTGCTGGCCGAAATCTGGGGCGCCTCCTACGTCGAGAGCAGTCACTACCTGCGCGTCTATGTTGGTCATCTGCGCCAGAAACTCGAGGACGACCCAACCCAGCCGCGTCATTTCCTGACCGAAACCGGCGTCGGCTACCGCTTCCAGCCCGACGCATGAACCGTTACGCTCCCGTCCTGCGCGCCCTGGGCATGGTCATCATGCTCTTCGCGTTGACCCTGTTGCCGCCGCTGTTCCTCTCCTGGGCCGCGGACGACGGCGCACAGAACGTCTACGACGAGGTTTTCGCGCTGACCCTGCTCTGCGGTCTCTATCTCTGGTACCGCTACCGCAACGTCAAGCGGGAAATGAATGTGCGCGACGGCTTCCTGATGGTCGTCCTGGTATGGACCGTGTTGCCCGCGTTTGCCGCGCTGCCTCTCATGCTGCAACTGGGCATCAGCCATACCGACGCCTATTTCGAGGCGATGTCCGGCCTGACGACGACCGGTGCCACCGTGCTTTCCGGCCTCGACCAGCTACCGTTGTCGATCAACCTGTGGCGCCACGAACTGGTCTGGGTCGGTGGCATGGGCCTGATCGTTCTCGCCATCGCCATCCTGCCGCTGCTCGGTATCGGCGGCCGCCAGATGTTCAAGGCCGAGACGCCGGGGCCGATGAAGGACGCCAAGATGACGCCGCGCATCGCCAGCACGGCCAAGGGGCTGTGGGTCGTCTATGTCGGCGTCACCATCCTCTGCGTGCTCGGCTACAAGCTGGCCGGCATGGACTGGTTCGACGCCGTCTGCCACGCCTTCTCGACCATGGGGCTGGGCGGTTTCTCGACGCACGATGCGAGTTACGGCTATTTCAACTCGCCGGCGATCGAGGCGGTGGCGATCGTCTTCATGCTGATCGCCGGCATGAATTTCGGCACCCTGTTCGTCGCCGTCAGCCGCGGCTCGCTCAAGCCCTACCTGAGCGATCCGGAAGCCGGCTGGTTCCTCGGCGTGTGTCTGGTCTCGGTACTCGGCATTGCGCTCTTCCTGCGTGCCAACGAGGTCTACCCGGATTTTGCAGAAGCGCTGCGGCATTCGGCGTTCAACGTCATCTCGATCGCCACGACCACCGGTTACGCCAGCGTCGACTTCGCCCAGTGGCCGTTGTTCGCGCCGTTGTGGATGCTGTTCCTGTGCAGCTTTGCGACCAGCGCCGGGTCCACCGGCGGCGGCATCAAGATGGCGCGCGCCCTGCTGCTCTACAAGCAGGTCTACCGCGAGATCGTCCGTGCCCTGCACCCGAACGCCGTCTACAGCGTGCGCATCGGCGGCCAGGTGGCGCCGTCGAGCATCCTGTTCGCGGTGCTCGCTTTCGGTTTCATGTACATGGTCAGCATCGTCTCGCTGACCCTGGTCATGGTATTCACCGGGCTCGACGTGATCACCGCCTTCACGGCGGTGGTCGCTTCGGTCAACAATACCGGGCCGGGGCTTGGCGAGGTCGGTCCAGCGACGACTTTCGCCGTGCTCGAGGATTTCCAGACCTGGGTCTGCATTTTTGCGATGCTGCTCGGTCGGCTGGAAATCTTCACCCTGCTCGTGGTCCTGACGCCGGCTTTCTGGCGACGTTGAACGAAGACAATACCGCATGAACATTCTCATCCTCGGTGCCGGCCAGGTCGGCGCCAGTCTCGCCGAAGCGCTGGTTTCGGAAGCCAACGACATCACCTTGGTCGATCTCGATGCCGGGGCGTTGGCGCAACTGGCCGACCGTCTCGACGTGCGCACGGTGACCGGCAACGCCGCCTTCCCGTCGGTGCTCGCCGAAGCCGGCGTCGAAACCGCCGACCTGATCGTCGCCGTCACCCAGTCCGACCAGTCCAACTTGGTCGCCTGCAAGCTGGCGCACAGCCGCTTTGCCGTGCCGACCCGGATCGCCCGCCTGCGTTCGCCCGATTTCCTCGACCCGACGCTGTTGTCGACCGACAACTTCGCGGTCGATTTCGCGCTCTGTCCGGAGCAGGAAATCAGCGACTACATCGGCAAGCTGGTTGAATACCCGGAAGCCCTGCAGGTGGTCGAGTTCGCCGAAGGGCGGCTGACCATGGTCGGCCTGCGCGCCTACGAGGGCGGCCTGCTGGTCGGCAAGCCGATCCGCGCCATGCGCGGCCACCTGCCGTCCGGCGTCGATGCGCGGATCGCGGCGATCTTCCGCGACACGCGGGCGATCAACATCGACGGCGACACCGTCGTCCACGCTGGCGACGAGGTCTTCCTGCTTGCCGCCACCGAGCATATCCGGACCGTGCTCAAGGAACTGCGGCGCATGCAGAAGCCGGTGCGCAAGGTGATGATCGCCGGTGCCGGCAACGTCGGCGCGCGCGTCGCCGGCCGCCTGGAAGGAAGCTGCGAGGTCAAGCTGGTCGAAAGCCGGCCGGCGCGCGCCGCGCTGGTCGCCGGCTGGCTCAACCGGACCCTGGTGCTGACCGGCGAGGCCACCGACGAGACGCTGCTGGCGCGCGAGGAGATCGGCAGCATGGACATGTTCCTGGCGCTGACCAACGACGACGAAAACAACATCATGGCCGCCTCGCTGGCCAAGCGCCTGGGCTGTCGTCGCGTGCTCGCCCTGATCAACCGCGAGGCCTACGCCGACATGGTCCAGGGCGGACCGATCGACATCGGCCTGTCGCCGGCCCAGGTGTCGATCGGCGGCCTCCTGACGCACGTCCGCCAGGCCGACGTGGCGCGCGTGCACAGCCTGCGCCGCGGCGCTGCCGAAGCGCTCGAGCTGGTGGTGCGCGGCGAGCGCGGCAGTTCGCGTGTGGTCGGCCGCCGGATCGAGGAACTGCCGGAAATCCACGGCGCCAGCATCGCCGCCGTCGTGCGCGGCGGGCGGGTGATCATCCCGCACCACGACACACTGATCGAAGCCGGCGACCACGTCGTCGTCTTCTGCACCCGCAAGCGCTACATCGCCGCCGTCGAGAAGCTGTTTCTGCCGACGGCCTCGCTGCTGCCCGGCTGGTTCCGCTGAAGGCGGCCGCTCAGCGGCGCTGCAGCAGCACCCCGCACTCCAGGTGGTGGGTGTAGGGGAACTGGTCGAAGACCGCCGCCGCGGCGATGCGGTGCGTGGCCTGCAGGGCGGCGACGTTGTCGCGCAGGGTCTGCGGATTGCACGAGATGTAGAGGATGTTGGCGAAGCCGGCGGCGATTTCCAGGGTCGCCGGGTCGAGGCCGCTGCGCGGCGGATCGACGAACAGGGTGCTGAAGTCGTGGCTGGCGAGGTCGATCTCGCGCAGGCGCTGGAAGCTTTCGCGGCCGGCCAGCGCGGCGCTCAGTTCCTCGCTCGCCATGCGGACGACCGCCGTGTTGGCGATGGCGTTGCGCTCCAGGTTGTGCAGCGCGGCCTTGACCGAGGTCTTGCTCACTTCGGTGGCGAGCACGCGGCGGAACAGCGGCGCCAGGGCGACCGTGAAGTTGCCGTTGCCGCAGTACAGTTCGAGCAGGTCGCCACCCAGACCGGCGGCCTGGGTCCGCGCCCAGGACAGCATCTGGCGGTTCACGCCGCCGTTCGGCTGGCTGAAGCTGCCTTCGTATTGCCGGTAGTGCAACTGGCGGCCGTCGAGTTCGAAACTTTCGTCGACCCAGTCGCGTTCGAGCACCAGCTTCTGCCCCTTGCTGCGGCCGATGATGGCGATGCCCAGGGTGCCGGCGAGCGCGCGCGCGGCGGCTTCCCAATCGGCGTCGAGGCGGCGGTGGTAGATCAGGGTGAGCAGCAGGTCGCCGCTCAGCGTGGCGAGAAATTCGACGGCGTAGAGCCGGCGCTGCAAGGTCTCGCTGGCCAGGGTGGCGTCGCGCAGGCGCGGCATCAGCGCGCAGATCGCCGCATCGGCGGCGGGAAAGTCGCGCATCAGTACCGGCTGGCGCGGGTTTTCCGGGTCGAACATGGCGTAGTCCCAGACCCCGTCATGGTGCCAGGCGCGGAACTCGGCGCGCAGCCGGTAGTGCAGCGGCTGCGAGGCGTGGGCGGTCGGCGGCGGCAGCTCGCAGGCGGCGAAATCGGCGGCAAAGGCGGCGAGCTTGGCGGCCAGTTGCTGGTCGTAGCGGGCAGGGTCGAGGTCGGGCAGGGGCATCGGGCGGCGCTCGGGACGGCGTGACGGAAAACGGCGGACTATACCGCGCCCGGCCCCCGTCCGGCAAAGCCGGTGTGCCGGGACGGGCGTTACCGGTAAGCGGCCCGTCAGGCAATCCGGATTATGATTCGTACCATGCTTTCCTCTATGCTTCATCGCCGACCGGTGGCGGTCATCGCGCTGGCCCAGCTATTCGGCACCTCGCTATGGTTTTCCGCCAACAGCGCGGCCGACGATCTGGCGCGCGACTGGGGCATCGGCGCCGGCGGCATTGGCGCCCTGACCGCCGCAGTCCAGCTCGGCTTCATTACCGGCACGCTGGTCTTCGCCCTCAGCGGACTGGCCGACCGTTTTTCCGCCAGCCGCATCTTCGCCGTCAGCGCCGTTCTGGGTGCCGTCGGCAACGCGCTGTTCGCGGCCGGCGCCAGCGGGCTCGGCAGCGGCCTGCCGCTGCGCTTCCTGGTCGGCGTCTGCCTGGCCGGCATCTATCCGCTGGGGATGAAGCTGGTAGTGAGCTGGGTTCCCGAGCGGGCAGGCAGCGCGCTGGCCTGGCTGGTCGGCATGCTGACCCTGGGCAGTGCGCTGCCGCACGGCATCCGCTTCCTCGGCAGCGAACTCGCCTGGCCGTGGCCGGTCGCCGCCTCGTCGCTGCTGGCCTTGCTCGCCGCCGGGCTGATCCTGCGCCTCGGCGACGGGCCGCACTTGCCGGCTGCCCGGCGCGGTGCGCGGCTGCACTGGGGGCGGGTCGTCGAGGCCTTCGCCATCCCCGAGTTCCGCGCTTCCGCCTTCGGCTATTTCGGCCACCAGTGGGAGCTTTACGCGTTCTGGACGCTGGTGCCGATGCTGCTGGTCGGCAGCGGCGTCGTGCCGGCCGGCAGCGCCGCCTTGTCCGGGCTGGCTTTCGCCGTCGTCGCGGTCGGCGGGCTGGCCTGCGTGCTGGGTGGCTACTGGAGCCGGCGCATCGGCAGCGCCCGCGTCGCGGCCTGGGCGCTGGCCGGCTCGGCCTGCTGCTGCGCGCTGTTTCCGCTGCTGGCCGGTGGGCCGTCCTGGCTGCCGCTGTTGCTGCTGCTCGCCTGGGGCTTCTGCGTGGTGGCCGATTCGCCGCATTTTTCGGCGCTCTCGGCGCGCGCCTGCCCGCCGGCCATGGTCGGCAGCGCGCTCGCCTTCCAGACGGCGATCGGCTTCGCGGTGACGCTGCCGGCCATCCATCTCGGTAGCGCGCTGGTCGATACGCTGGGTGTCGGCGTCGCCTGGCTGTTGCTGCCCGGTCCCCTGCTCGGCCTGGTCGGTCTGGCGCCGTTGTGGCGGCGGGGGTGAGGGCGGCTGTCCGGTAGCTATGACGAAAGGCGGCATTGGCGCCGGCTTGGGGCTAGAATGCCGCTTTGCACTTCGCACCCGGCCCGGTGGCCGTATCCGTCGCGGAAGTGCGATCAGGATTTGCCGGGGTTCCTGCCGCCATGACTTCTGTTTCCGCGCTACGCCTGAGCGATATCGCCAGCACCGCGGTGCTGACCGTTCCGCCTGATCTGCCGCTGTCGGCGGCGGTCGGGCGCTTCTCCGGACAACACGTTTCGTCGCTGATCGTCGTCGAGGACGGCCGGCCGCTCGGCATCCTCACCGAATGGGATTTGCTGCGCCTGCTACGCCAGGGGGCGTCCGGCGAGGCAACGGTGGCCGAGGTGATGAGCGCGCCGCTGATCACCGTGCGCCCGGAAATGGATTTCGCCGCCGCCCAGTTGCTGATGAACAGCCGCGGCATCCGCCATCTCGTCGTCGTTGACGGCGACGGTCGCCTGTTCGGTATCGTCAGCGAAAGCGATTTCCGGCGCCAGCTTAATCAGGACCTGTTCGAGCTGATCCGTGACCTGAAGGCGATCACCGAACGGGCCGAACCGATGGTCGAGCCGGCGTGCCCGATGCAGGCGGTCCTCGAACTGATGGCTGAACGCCGCCTCGATCACGTGCTGGTCGGCCGCGACGGCGACGCCGAGGGGATCATCACCGAGCGCGACCTGCCGCGGCTGATCGCCGTCTGGGGCGATCTCGACCGGCTGACCGCCGGCGACGTCATGTCGTCGCCGCTGCACGCCGTCGATGAGGACGTTTCGGTGGCCGAGGCGGCGCGCCGCATGGACGTCGAGCAGTTGCGCCACCTCGCGGTGCGGGCGCGCGACGGCCGCCTGATCGGCGTCGTCAGCCAGCACCGCCTGCTCGAACGCCTGGGTTCGGTGCTTGCCGAGAAGGGGCGCAGCCGTCTGGCCGGCCAGCTTGACATGGTGCTCGAGGCGACCGGCGTCGGCACCTGGGAATACGACCATCGGCGTGACCTGCTGACGCGTAGCGTCGCGCTAAACAGCGTCTTGCAGATCGCTCGCGACAACGTTTTCGAGGCCTTCGACGAGGCCCTGGAGCGGATCGAACCGGCCGACCGCGAGCGGGTCAGCGCCGCTTTTCGCGGCGGGCTGCTGGGGCCGGACGGGCAGTTCGCCGTCGATTTCCGGGCCCGCGACATCGCCGGTGGCGTGCGCTGGTTCAGCTCCCGGGGCAAGGTGATCGAGCGCGACAGTGAGGGCCGGCCGCTGTTTTCGGCCGGCGTGTCGATCGACATCGACGCCCAGAAACGCCACGAAAGCGAACTGCAGCGCAGCGAGGCGCGCTTTCGCAGCCTGCTCGAGAACGCGCCGCTGCCGATGTTCTACATCGACGCCGGGCAGCGCATCGTGTTCACCAATCGCCGTTTCCACCAGTTGTTCGGCTACGCCGCGGCGGAAATTCCCGATCTCCTGGCCTGGGCACAGCGCGCCTTCCCGGACCCGGCCTACCGGGCGGCGATCGACCGGCAATGGCAGGCCACGCTGCGTGCCGTGAAAAGTGGCGGCGAACTGCGCCAGCTCGAATGCGACGTCACCTGCCGCGACGGCCAGGTGCGCAGCGTCGGCATCTCGGCGGCGATGCTCGGCGACGATTGCCTGGCCTCGTTCATCGACTTCACCGAACAGCGTTTCCAGCAACGCCTGCTCGAATTCGGCAACGTCATCCTGCACCTGATCTCGATCGCTGCGCCGCTGCCCGACGTCCTGGCCAACATCTGCCGGCACATCGAGGCCGCCGGCAGCAGTCTGCATTGCGCCGTGATGCTGCTCGACGAGGATGGCGTCCATCTTCGACCGGGGGCGGCGCCCAGCCTGCCGGCCGCCTATGGAGAGACGATCGACGGCATGGAAATCGGCCCTGCCGCCGGTTCCTGCGGCACTGCCGCCTTCCTGCGCAAGGACGTCTTCGTCGCCGACATCGTCGGCGACCCACTGTGGTCGAATTACCGCACCCTGGCCGAAAAATTCGGCATGGCGGCCTGCTGGTCGTCGCCCATCCTCGCCACCGACGGGAGTGTGCTCGGCACTTTCGCCATCTACTGGCCAAGGCCGGCGCCGACGATCAGCCACACCGTGCGCCGTCATGTCGAGGCGGCGACGACGCTGGCGGCAATCGCCATCGAAAGTACCCGGCGCGAGGCGGCGATGCTGTCCATGCTCGAAGAACGGCGCCAGGCCGGCGCACTGGTGCGACGCCTGTCGCAGGCAATCGAGCAGAGTCCGGTGGCGGTCGTCATCACCGATCTGGAAGCGCGCATCGAGTACGTCAACCAGGCTTTCGTCAGGGTCAGTGGTTATTCGGCCGAGGAATTGCTGGGGCGCAATCCCCGCCTGCTGCAGAGCGGCCTGACACCGCGCAGCCAGTACGAGACGATGTGGGAAACCCTGCTGCGCGGCGAGATCTGGGAAGGACAACTGACCAACCGCAACCGGCAGGGCGAGATCTACTACGAATACGCGGTGATTTCGCCGATCCGCGAACCCGACGGCCGGATCACCCATTACCTGGCGGTGAAGCAGGACATCACCGAACGCAAGCGGATCGGCGAGGAACTCGACCGTCATCGCCACCACCTCGAAGATCTGGTGCGCCAGCGTACCGCCGAACTGGAGGCGGCGAAGGCCAGCGCGGAAGTCGCCAGCCGGGCGAAGTCGGCCTTCCTCGCCAACATGAGCCACGAGATCCGGACGCCGATGAACGCCATCGTCGGGCTTGCCCACCGCCTGCTGCGGCAGGCGCAGGGCGAGGTCGAGAAATCGCACCTCGGCATGATCAAGGCCTCGGCCGACCACCTGCTTTCGGTGATCAACGACATCCTCGACCTGTCGCGCATCGAAGCCGGCAAGCTGGCGCTGGCGCAGACCGATTTCAACCTGCCGGAACTGCTCGAGCGGACCCTGGCCCTGGTGCACGAGCGGGCGCAGAGCAAGGGGCTGGCGTTGCACCTCGACGCACCGGGCCTGCCGCTGCTGGTGCATGGCGATCCGACCCGGTTGTCGCAGGCCTTGCTCAACTACCTGAGTAACGCCATCAAGTTCACCGAGCACGGTTCGGTGCTGCTGCGCGTCCGTCTGCAGTCGCGCGACGGCGAGCGCCTCTACCTGCTGTTCGAAGTCTGCGATACCGGCATCGGCATCGACCGGGAAACCCAGGCTCGCTTGTTCAATCCCTTCGAGCAGGCCGATAGCTCGACCACCCGCCTGCACGGCGGCAGCGGCCTCGGCTTGGTGATCACCCGCGAACTGGCCGAACTGATGGGCGGTACCGCCGGTTGCGACAGCGAGCCGGGGGCGGGCAGCCGTTTCTGGTTCTCGGCCAGCCTGGGCGTGGCCAGCGGCACGCCGGCGTCACGCCCGCAACTCGCCGGGGAATCGGCGGAAGCGAGCCTGGTCCGCGATTGCCAGGGCGCCCGCATCCTCGTCTGCGAGGACAACCCGGTCAATCAGGAGGTGGCGCGCACGCTGCTCTGCGATATCGGCCTTTCCGTGGACACCGCGGCCAACGGCGAGGCCGGCCTGGCGCTGGTGACGCGAGAATCCTTCGACCTGGTGCTGATGGACGTGCAGATGCCGGTGATGGATGGTCTCGAAGCGACGCGCCGCATCCGCGCGCTGCCGCAGGGGCGGGAACTGCCGATTCTGGCGATGACCGCCAACGCCTTCGCCGAGGATCGCAAGACCTGCCTGGCTTGCGGCATGAACGATTTCGTCGCCAAGCCGGTCGATCCCGACGCGCTCTATGCCGCGCTGCTGCGCTGGCTGCCGCGCCGTCCGCCGCGTCCGGCGCCGCCGTCCGATCCCGAGGTGGCGCTGGCCAGCCTGCCGGGCTTCGACGCCGCGGCGCTGCTGCGCATCGTGCGCGGTCAGAGCGGGCGCGCGGTGAAGCTGCTGCGCATGTTCGCCGATGGCCACCATGACGACGCGGCGCGCCTGCGCTCCTTGCTCGCCGCCGGGGAGACACAGGCCGCACAGCAACTGGCGCATGCCCTGAAGGGCGCCGCCGGCAGTTTGTCGCTGCAGCTTGTCCATCGCCTGGCCGGCGAGATCAGCGATGGCCTGCGGCGCGACGAAGCGGTGACGATAGACGCGCTGGCCGCCGCGCTGGCCGGCGTCTGCGCTGGCATCGCCGAGCTGCCGGAAGGCTGAAGCGGCGGCGCTGGCGCCGCTCAGGCCTGGCCCGCCCGCGGCTGCAGGCGTTCGATCTCGCTTTTCAGCATCGCCGCGTTGACCGGCTTCGCCACGTAGCCGTCCATGCCGGCGGCGAGGCAGGCTTCGCGGTCGCCGGCCATGGTGTTGGCGGTCATCGCGATGATCGGCAGCGGCCGGCGGCCGCTGGCGCTTTCCCGCTGGCGCCACTGGCGGGTGGCTTCGAAGCCGTCCATCACCGGCATCTGCAGGTCCATCAGGATCAGGTCGATGTCGGGCAGGGCTTCCAGCAGGTCGAGGGCTTCCTGGCCATGGCCGGCAAGGCTGATCCGGTGTCCCTGTTTTTCCAGCAGCGCCCTGGCCAGTCGCTGATTGATCGGGTTGTCCTCGACCAGCAGGATGTGCAGTTCCCCGGTGTTGCCGGCCGGATTGGCCGCTTCCTCGTCACCGGCGCGGCGTTTGTCCGGCCGCCTGGCCTGCTCGCGGACTTCGCGTTCGGCGGCGATCAGTTCTTCCGGCAGCAGTGGCTTGGGCAACTCGCGCGAAGCGAAGCTGCGCGACGCGGACGGCGCCGCGGCGTTCATCGGCACCAGCGCCAGGACCACCGCGCCGACGTGCAGGCCGCTGCGGTAGAGCGGCATCTCGGCGAAATTGGCCGGCAGCCAGTCCTGTTCGGCGACCAGCACGTCGTAGCGTGCCGTCTCGCCCAGTCTGGCGCTTTGCCGCATCTGCTCGCGCAACGATTCGCTGCTGGCGCATAGCTGCACCTGGCGGCGCTGCTTGCGCAGGCCGGCGGCGAGCAGCTTGCGCAGGCGCTCGTTGCGCACGGCGAGCAGCCACAGGCTGTCGATGCCGGCTTCGGGCGCGGGCGGCGGCCCGGCGTCGCCATCTTCGGCGAGGGGAAATTCCAGTTCGAAGTGGAAGTTGCTGCCGGCGCCCGGGGTGCTGTCGACGGCCAGCTCACCGCCCATCAGGCGGACGATTTCACGGCTGATGGTGAGGCCCAGTCCAGTACCGCCGAAGCGCCGGGTGACGCTGGCGTCGGCCTGGCCAAAAGCTTCGAAGATGGTCGCCTGTTTGGCGTGGTCGATGCCGATGCCGGTGTCGATCACCGCCAGGCGCAGGCGGCACGGGTTCTTGCCGGTGGTGGCAAGGGCGATGCGCAGCGTCACTTCGCCGTGCTCGGTGAACTTGATCGCATTGCCGATCAGGTTGAGCAGCACCTGGCGCAAGCGGCCAGGGTCGCCGAGCAGCGCGTCGGGAACTTCGGGGGCGATGTCGACCAGTACTTCCAGGCCTTTTTCGGCAGCCCGCGCGGCGAGTACGCGGGCAGTGCCGAGCGCCAGCTCGCGCAGGCGGAAGGGTGTCACTTCGAGGACCATGCGGCCGGCTTCCATCTTCGAGAAGTCGAGGATGTCGTTGAGGATCAACATCAGCGATTCAGCCGACTGGCGGACCAGTTCGAGGTACTGGCGCTGCGTGGCGTCGAGCTCGCTGTCCAGGGTCAGCGCGGTGAGGCCGAGGATGCCGTTCATCGGCGTCCGGATCTCGTGGCTCATGTTGGCGAGGAAGGCGCTCTTCGCCTGGTTGGCGGCTTCGGCGTCGGCCATCGCCTGGCGCAACTGCAGTTCGTCCGCCTTGCGCCGGGTGATGTCGCGGAAAGCGGTGACCGAGCCGGCGATGCGCCGGCCGTCGTAGAGCGGTGTGCTGCTGACTTCGACCGGCAACGGGCTGCCGTCGGCACGCGAGAACTGTTCCTCGCCGAAGAAGTGCTTGCCCTGTTTGACGTTGCGGTAGATCGGGCATTCGTCGAGCGGGCCGCAACCCTGGTCGCCATGGCGGTGAAACAGGTAATGGCCGACCTGGCCGACCAGATCCTGGCGCGCGAAACCGAGCAACTGCAAGGCGGCGGCGTTGATCAGCATGACCCTGCCGTATTCGTCGAGGACGTAGAGACCGTCGCCCATGGTTTCGGTGACGGCGACCAGGTTGCGCTGCTCGCGCACGACCCGCTCGCGCGACTTGATCAGGCGCAGCAGCAGGAAGAGGAGGATGCCCAGGGTGACCAGCATGAGGGCGAGCTGGGTCAGGAATTCGCGGCGCAGGACGTCGATGTAGGGGGCCGGTGTGTAGGACAGGATGTAGGCGCTGGACAGGCCGGAGACATCCTTGATCGGCAGGAAGCTGACCACCCAGGGTTGCTCGTCGATGCTGAGGCTGATCGAGAAGGCACGGAAGTCGTCCATGCCCTTGCGCACTTCGGGCATCCTGTACAGCTTGCGGTTGATCGCCTTGAGTACGGGCGAAGGTGCTGGCGGGCTGTCCGGCAGGACGACCTGCGGGTCCTCGACGAGGAAGTCGGGATGGATGTCGGATTCGCCGTACAGCCAGCGCTCGGACTCGAACAGCACGGGCAGCGTCGTCGCCTTGGCCAGCACGAAATGAAACTCGCGCGATGGCTGTAGCTGATGCATGGCATCGCTGATGACGCGGAAGCCGATGCTGGTTTCAACGCTGCCGAGCAGGCGCTCGCCGTCGAGCAGCGGGTGTACGAAGCGGAAGCCGGACTTGACGCGGCCGGCCTCGAAGCCCTGGACGGCTTGCCGGGTTTGCAGGGCCTTGCGGATCGAGGGGCGGATGGCGAGCAGATTGTCGCCGTATTTCTGCGGTTCGTGGAAGCGCAGGAAACTGTTGCCATCGGCGGTCTGGAAATGGAGCTGGCGGATGCCGAGCTGGCGCAGGTTGCGGTAGCTTGGCGCGAGCAGGCGGTAGAGCCGGGCGCGGTAGGGAATCTGCGCCTCGCCCCGGGTGTGCGAGGCGGCATCCATCAGACGCAGCACTTCTTCCTGCTTGATCCGCTCAAAGAACAGGATGCTCGTCGCCTTGGCGTAGGTCTGCAGGCTGGCTTCGTAGATCGTGCTCAGCGCCTGGATGTGTTGTTCTTCGTGCAGGCGTTGCTTTTCGAGCTGACTGTTGTGCAGCAGCCAGGTGCCGATCAGCGGCAGCGCCAGGAAGGCGAGCAGCGCCCAGCGGTGGCCGAAGCGCTTGCCTGCCTTGACCAATGCGTCGGACATGCTCAGAAGTTGCCTTTTTCCGGGATGCTGGCTTGCCGCCGCAGGCGCCGGACGACATCGTAGTCGGCATCGCTTGCCACAATCGCGCCATGGCGCAACTGTGCTCCCCAGGTGGCGAGCAGGGCCTGGTCGCGGCCCTTGGCGTCGAGGCTGGTCAGCGCCTGGCGCAGTTCCTCGATGCGCTGCGCGGACAGGCGGCGGCTGTTGGCGATCAGCGCGAAGGCGGGCAGCGGCGCGGTCTCGGCCAGCACGCTGACGCCCAGATGGGCGTAGCGCTGGGCGATCGCTGTCTTCATGCCACCGAAATCGAAATCGCCGCTGGCGACGGCGAGGGCGACCTCGTCATGCTTGTCGAGGTAGCGGAAGCGCTGGTTCTCGAGCTTTTCGCCGCGTTCGCGCAGCATCCCGTCGACGGCCAGAAAGCCGCAGGTCGATAGGGGTTGGGTCAGGGCGAAGGTCTTGCCGCTCAGCGGTTTGGTCAGTTTGGCGCCGGCGCCGATCAGGGCGCAGGAATAGGTCGCCTGGCCGTTCTTCTCCAGGAAATGCACCAGCGGCTCGGCCTGCGGATAGTTTTCGCGCAGGCTGACATAGGGCAGCGGGCCGAGGTAGGCGAGGTCGATCTGGCCGGTGCGGAAGCGTTCGAGGATTTCGCCGTAGGAGGTCGAATAGCGGATCTCGACCTTGGTGCCCAGACGTCTTTCCAGGTAATCGAGCAGCGGCTTGAACTGCTTGATCACTTCTTCCGGCTGCTCCATCGGCAGTGGCGCGAAGTACAGCGTCTGCGCCAGTAGCGGACGGTAGCCGAGCAGGGCCAGGAAAAAGACGAACAGGAAGGCGCAGCGGCGGGACGCGGGGAAGCGCATGATCGGCGTCGAATCGGGACAAAGCCTCATTCTACGCCGATCGCCCGGCAATCCGCTGGGCGGCCGGGGCTTACGCCCGGCTCTGGATTTCCTCGATGTAGCCGAGCATGCCGGTCTGGATGTTGCCGGCGTTGCCTTCGTCGGTGTCGATGTGCATGGCCAGCCGGAAAGCCGGGTTAACGCGCACCACGACGTCGCCGAAGATCAACTGGCGCTCGCCTTCGACGCGGACGCGGACGACGGTGTTGTCGCGCACCCGGAAGCGGATCGCGTCATCCGGCGACATGTGGATGTGGCGTTGCGCGCAGATCACGCCGCGTTCGATCTGGCTGCTGCCGTAGGGGCCTTCGAGCGTCAGCCCGGGGGTGCCGGCGAGGTCGCCCGACTGGCGGATCGGCGGCTGGACGCCGAGCTTGAACTGCTCGGTCATCGCGATCTCGACCTGGGTTTCCTTGCGCGTCGGGCCGAGCACGCGGACGTTGGCGATGCGCCCCTTGGGTCCGACCAGATGCACCTTTTCCTCGCAGGCGTACTGGCCGGGCTGCGACAGTTCGTGCATCGGTGTCAGCTGGTGGCCGGGGCCGAACAGCGCCTCGACGTCGGCTTGCGCCAGGTGCACGTGGTGGGCCGAGATTTCGACCGGGATCGGCGCCTCTTCGGCCTGCGCTTCCAGCAGCAGTTCGTTGCGTTCGATGGCGCGCAGGGTTTCCCAGGCGACCAGGCGTTCGTCGTCGTTGGCGACGACGAGGATCTGCACCGGCGAATCGTCGGCGGAAATGACCGCGTAGGAATCGAACTTGCCGAGATGGCGGTTCTTCTCCTCGTCGAGCTTGATGCCCATGTAGCCGAGGCCCTGGCAGGCCAGGCTGCGCACCGTGGCGCTGGTTTCGCCGATGTCGCCGGTGAAGGCGAGGACGTCGATGCCGCCCATCGCCGCCGCATAGGCGCCGATGTTCTTGCGCACCTGGTAGCAGAAGGCCTTGTGCGCGAGCAGCGCGCGGTGGTGGCCGTCGGCGGCGGCGGCCTCGATCTCGTGAATGTCGTTGGAAATGCCGGAGATGCCCTTCAGGCCGCTGTCGCAGTTGATCAGCGTGGACAACTGGGCCGGCGACATCTGGTGTTGTTCCATCAGGTGGATCATCACCGCCGGGTCGATGCTGCCCGAGCGGCTGGGCATGATCAGGCCGTCGGTCGGCGTCATGCCCATCGTCGTGTCGACCGAGCGGCCGTGGTCGATGGCGCACAGCGAGGCGCCGATGCCGAGGTGGCAGGAGACGATTTCCAGCTCGCCGAGCGGCCGCTGCAGGACTTCCGCCGCCTTCAGCGAGACGTAGCGGTGCGAGGTGCCGTGGAAGCCGTAGCGGCGGATGCCGTGCTGCTTGTAGAGGTCGTAGGGCAGGCCGTAGAGGTAGGCGTAGGGGGCCAGCGTCTGGTGGAAGGCGGTGTCGAAGACGGCAACCTGCGGCACGTTCGGGAACTGCTTCAGTGCGACGCGGATGCCGGCGACGTTGACCGGGTTGTGCAGCGGCGCGAAGACGGCGAGTTCCTCGATGTCGGCGATCACCGCCGGGGTGATCACCGCCGAGCTGGAGAAGCGGTTGCCGCCATGGACGACGCGGTGGCCGATGGCGACGACGTCCTCCGGGTGGAAGGTGAAGGCCTTGCCGAGGCGGGCGGTGGCTTCGCTCATCACCTTGAACAGGTCGGACAGCTTGAACGGCTCGTGTTCGAGGGTCTGCCGCTGCGGCCCGACCATGACCGTGATCTGCGCGTGCTGCTGGTCGGCGTTGTCGATGATGCCGTGGATGTCGGCGCCGCTTTCCTCGGTGTCGTAGATGCCGAAGTGGATCTGGCTGATGCCGACGTTGAGGGCGACGACCTTGCCCGGCTGGCGGGTGGTCAGCGACAACAGGTCGCCGGCGCCGGCCTTGGCCTGACCGTCGGCGGCGAGTTCGCCAACGCTGATCGCCCGCGTCCGTTCGGCGAGCAGCCGCGACAGGTAGGCGACCGCCTTGGGATTGACCAGGATATGCGAGGCGAAGACTTCCTGCGGCACCATCAGAACGAAGCAGCGGTTGCCGGCGATCACGTCGGCGGCAATGCGGTCGCCGGTGAGCAGGGAGAGCACGCCGAAGACGTCGCCCGGGCCGAGCTGGGCGATGACCGTGCGGGTGCCGGTGTTGTCGGCATTCGAAATCTCGGCATGACCACTGATCATGATGCCGAAATGGCGGGTTTCATCGCCGGTCTCGAGCATCGCCTCGTTGCCCTCGAAGGTGGCAAGCCGGGACTTGATGACGATTTCCTCGACCTTGTCGGCCGGGAAGCTGGCGAACAGGGGTACCTGTTCGAGGAAGAAGCGTTTCAGGTCGATTTCGCTCATGCTGATCCCACCATTTTTTGCCTAGTATAGTGGGCGAAGACTACCATTGTGTTGCGGTGCAGCATAGAGGGGTTTCCACAGGTTTTACCGGCAGCCGGTGCGCGGCTACCGGCTGCTTCAATTCACCCCGGAACGCTTGATCAGCGCCTGCAGCTCGCCCACCATGCCGCGCCGGAAGGCGAGCACGCAGAGAACGAAGATGACGCCCATGATCACCGTCACCCAGGAGCCGACCGAATCGGCCAACTGGGTCTGCAGGGAGACGATGGTGGCGGCGCCGACGATCGGCCCGAGGATGGTGCCCAGGCCGCCGAGCAGGGTCATCAGCACCACTTCGCCGGAAGCGTGCCAATGCACGTCGGTCAGCGAGGCGAGCTGGAACACCAGGGTCTTGGTCGCCCCGGCGGTGCCGGCCAGCGCAGCCGAGATGGTGAAGGCGATCAGCTTGAATTTCGTGACGTCGTAACCGAGCGAGATGGCGCGCGGTTCGTTTTCGCGGATCGCCTTGAGGATCTGGCCGAACGGTGAATGGATGGTGCGGTAGATGACGAAGAAGCTGAAGCAGAAGATGGCATACACCAAGTAGTACATGGCGATGTTGTCGGAAAGATCGACGACGCCGAGCAAGTGGCCGCGCGGCACGCCCTGCAAGCCGTCCTCGCCGCCGGTTTCCTTGATCTGGACGCAGAGGAAGAAAACCATCTGGGCCAGGGCCAGGGTGATCATCGCGAAGTAGATGCCGGTGCGCTTGATCGCCAGCCAGCCGAACAGCCAGCCAAGCAGCCCGGCGGCGACGGTGCCGGCAAGGATGCCCAGCTCCGGCGTCAGGCCGACGTCGCGCACCACCATGCCGCAGACGTAGCCGGCGGTGCCGAGAAAGGCGGCATGACCGAAGGAGAGCAGGCCGACGAAGCCGAGCAGCAGGTTGAAGGCGCAGGCGAACAGCGCGTAGCAGAGGATTTTCATCAGGAAGGTCGGGTACACCGCGTAGGGGGCGACCAGGCCGATGGCGAAGAGGACGCCGAGGAGCAGCGGCATTTTCGACTCGGGGAAGGCGGCGGGCGCATTCATGTGCTTTTCCTTTGACGGCTCAGGTCTTGCCGAACAGCCCGGCCGGGCGCACCAGCAGGACGATGACCATGATGACGAAGACGATGACGCTGGACGCTTCCGGGTAGAACACCTTGGTCAGGCCCTCGATCAGGCCGAGGCCGAGGCCGGTGAGAATCGAGCCCATGATCGAGCCCATGCCGCCGATGACGACGACGGCGAAGACGACGATGATCAGGTTGGAGCCCATCAGCGGATTGACCTGGAAAACCGGGGCGGCGAGCACGCCGGCAAAGGCGGCGAGCGCCACGCCGTAGCCGTAGGTGAAGGTGATGAGCAGCGGCACGTTGATGCCCAGGGCCTGCACCATCTGTGAGTTCTCGGTGCCGGCGCGCAGGTAGGCGCCGAGCTTGGTGCGCTCGATCATGTACCAGGTGCCGAAGCAGACGGTGAGCGAGGCGACGATGATCCAGGCGCGGTAGATGGGGAGGAACATGAAGCCGAGGTTGAGGCCGCCGGACAGCAGTTCGGGAACTTCGTAGCTTTCGCCGGAGATGCCGTACTGGTCGCGGAAGATGCCTTCGATGATGAGCGCCAGGCCGAAGGTGAGGAGCAGGCCGTAGAGGTGGTCGAGCTTGTACAACCGGCGCAGCATCAGGCGTTCGATGACGACGCCGACGGCGCCGACGATCAGCGGCGCGGCGATCAGCGCCACCCAGTAGTTGATGCCGAAGCGGGTCAGCGCGATCCAGGCGACGAAGGCGCCCATCATGTACTGCGCGCCGTGGCAGAAGTTGATGATGTTGAGCAGGCCGAAGATGATCGCCAGCCCGAGGCTGAGGATGGCGTAGAAGGAGCCGTTGATCAGCCCGACCAGCAACTGGCTGCCGAGCAGGGCGGTGGGGATGCCGAAGATTTCCATGGGGCGCTCCAGGCCCGTTGCCGAGCGGCGCCGGCAACGGGCATTGCGATGGCTGCTCTTATTTCTTGATCAGCGGGCAACGCGACTGCGCCAGCGGCTGGAAGGCCTCGGCCGCCGGGATCGTCGCCTTGATCGTGTAGTAGTCCCACGGGTACTTGGAGTCGGCCGGTTTCTTGACCTGCACCAGGTACATGTCGTGCACCATCCGTCCGTCGTCGCGGATCTGCCCGTTCTTGGCGAAGAAGTCGTTGATCGGCGTCTTCTTCATCATCGCCATCACCTTGCTGGTGTCGTCGCTGCCCGCCGCCTTGACCGCCTTCAGATAGTGATAGATCGACGAATACTGGCCGGCCTGGACCATGGTCGGCATTTTCTTCTGCTTGTCGAAGAAGCGCTTCGACCAGGCGCGGGTTTCGTCATTGCGGTCCCAGTAGAAGCCGGTGGTCAGGAACATGCCCTGGGTCGGCTTGAGGCCGAGCGAATGGACGTCGGTGATGAACATCAGGAGGCCGGCCAGCGACTGCGTGGGCGTGATGCCGAATTCGGCCGCTTGCTTGATCGCGTTGGTGGTGTCGGCGCCGGCGTTGGCCAGGCCGATGACCTGGGCGCCCGAGGCCTGCGCCTTGAGCAGGAAGGACGAGAAATCGGAACCGGGGAAGGGGTGGCGCACCGAGCCCAGCACCTTGCCGCCATTAGCGGTGACCACGGCCGACGAATCCTTTTCCAGAGAATGACCGAAGGCGTAGTCGGCGGTCAGGAAGAACCAGTTCTTGCCGCCTTGCTGGGTCACCGCCTTGGCCGTGCCGTTGGCCAGCGCGTAGGTGTCGTAGGTGTAGTGCACGGTGACGTCGTTGCACTGCTCGTTGGTGATCGGCGTCGAGGCCGGGCCATTCATGATGGCAATGCGGTCCTTCTCCTTGGCGACTTTCATCACCGCCAGCGCGGTCGAGGTGGTGACCAGCTCGGTGACGGTGTCGACGTTTTCGCGTTCGATCCACTCGCGCGCCTTGTTGGAGGCGATGTCGGCCTTGTTCTGGTGGTCGGCGGTGACCATCTCGATCTTGAAAGCGGGCTTTTCCCTGGCGATGAAGTCGTCGATCGCCATGCGGGTGGCCAGCACGGCGCCGGAGCCGGCGAGGTCGGAATAGGTGCCGGACAAGTCGGTGAGTACGCCGATCTTGACCGAGCCGCCGGAAATCTGGGCCGAGGCCCCGGTGGACAAGGCGGCCAGTGCGGCGGCGCAGGCGGTAATCGCAAATTGCTGGGTTCTCATGGGTGTCTCCTCCTGGTGGGCGGCTCGGCTAGACGCCGAGTGTCTGGTGCAGCCAGTCCATCTTCCCGGGCAGTTCCTCGTGGCTGATGGTGGCGATGATTTCACCGTGTTCGAGCACGTAATGGCGGTCGGCCAGCGGTGCCGCGAAACGGAAGTTCTGTTCGACAAGGACGATGGTGAAGCCGCGTCGCTTCAGTTCGACGATCACCTCGCCCAGCTTCTTGACGATGACCGGGGCGAGGCCTTCGGTGATCTCGTCGAGCAGCAGCAGCTTGGCGCCGGTGCGCAGGATGCGGGCCATGGCCAGCATCTGCTGCTCGCCGCCGGACAGCTTGCCGCCCGGGCTGGCGCGGCGTTCCTCGAGATTGGGGAACATCTGGTACAGCTCGTCGACCGACATGCCGCCGCTCGAGATGATGGGCGCCAGGGTCAGGTTCTCCTCGGTACTGAGCGAGGTGAAGATGGCGCGCTCCTCGGGGCAGTAGCCGACGCCGTGGTGGGCGATCTTGTGGGTGGGTTCGTGGATCACCTCGTTGCCGCTGATCATGATCGAGCCGGTGCGCCGGCCGACCAGGCCCATGATCGACTTCAGGGTGGTGGTCCGCCCCGAGCCGTTGCGGCCGAGCAGGGTCACGCATTCGCCCTTGGCGACGCTGAGATCGAGACCGTGCAGGATGTGCGATTCGCCGTAGAAGGCGTGCAGGTCGCTGAGGCGGAGGTATTCGGGGTGCGGTTTGAAGGCGCTGGTCATGGTCGTCGTCCGCTCAATGGTGCGCGTCGTTCATGTTGTCGGAGCCGACATAGGCTTCCAGTACCTGTGGGTTCTTCGAAACCTCCTCGTAACTGCCCTCGGCCAGCACGCTGCCGCGGGTGAGCACGGTGATGCGGTGGCAGAGGTGGGCGACCACCGACAGGTTGTGTTCGACCATCAGGATGGTCCGATTGGCCGACACCTTGCGGATCAGTTCGACCACCCGCTCGATGTCCTCGTGCCCCATGCCCTGCGTCGGTTCGTCGAGCAGCATCATCTCCGGCTCGAGCGCCAGGGTCGTGGCGATTTCCAGCGCCCGCTTGCGGCCGTAGGGCATTTCTGAGGTCATGGTGGCGGCGAAGCTGCCCAGGTCCACCGCTTCGAGCAGCGCCATCGCCTCGTCGTTCAGACGGTTCAATGTCTTGGCCGACTTCCAGAAGTGGAACTCGGTGCCCAGCTTGCGCTGCAGGCCGATGCGCACGTTTTCCAGCACCGTCAGGTGCGGGAAGGTGGCGGAAATCTGGAAGGAACGGACGAAGCCCCGGCGGGCGGTGAGCGCCGGCGGCTCGTGGGTGATGTCCTGGCCGTTGAAGTGGATGCTGCCGGCGGTCGGCGGCAGGAACTTGGTGACCAGGTTGAAGACGGTCGTCTTGCCGGCGCCATTGGGGCCGATCAGGGCGTGGATGCTGCCGCGCTCGACTTGCAGATTGACGTCGGCAACGGCGGTGAAGCCCTTGAATTCCTTGGTCAGACCACGGGTTTCAAGAATCACGTCGCTCATCGTGTACCCCGCTGACTGGCGCCATCTGGCGGGGGGAGGTGCAGTGTATCGGTGTCGGGCAGGACGACCATCGTTGTCTCCTGGTGATTATGGATACCGCAACTGTTTTATCGATGAGGAATTATTGCATGCTCGGAATGGGCTGGGGGCGGGAAATTGGCTGGGGTTTACCCTTAAGGAGACGCTGATTTATTCCGATTTTCGGAACGACGATAGCGTTGGGATGAGAAAATGCTGAAAGCGTGACAGCGGGTAGGCGAGATGACAAAGCAAGCGAGCTTTTCTGAACTGGAATATGCG
>NZ_JBKJAD010000020.1:0-88568 GCF_048146105.1 Azonexus caeni | reverse complement strand
GACGACATGGCCGACATGATCACCGAACGCCATCGCCGACGACTTGAGGCGATGCAATCCGCCTACCAAAAACAGGCCAAAACCCTTCGGGCATCAAAGTAATGCCGAATCTGACAAAGTAGAACTATCCAGGGTATCGATCTTTTCATGCACCTGCTTTTCGATTTCGTAGCGGATGATGTTTCTTGCGACCTCCTCGACGAAACCGGGCTTGGCGATAGAAGCAAGAAACGCCAGCGCAAAGAAGGTAGAACCGACGATGCCGAGGGCAAGGACCAGATGGCGGATCACTGGCATTGATCTACGCCCCCAAACCTTGGCGTTGCAGGGCCGGGAAACTACTACAGCATCCTGAACACGAAATATTGAAGGTCATTGGTCGCACTCGGGGTTGAACACGACAAAAGTCATGCTTGGTATCGATTTCGCCAAGAATGTATTCGATCCGCATCGCATTGACCAGCGCGGCCGACTCCCCCCATCTCCCCAGCGTCAAGGTTGTACTCGGGTGGCTCGAAAATCTGCGCTTCGAGCAGAACTGCAAGCGTGCCGGAGCGACTCTGGAATCGGCCGCCTTCAGGAACAATTCCCCGACTCACGCAGTCCAAACAGGCGTCAGAACGACCTCCCGGCAGTTGATGCGAATTGAGCACCCGGACGCCATCATCAGCAGCGAAAATCAGGAGACATCGCAATGCAGAATCTGACCCACTGGGAACGAAGCTACAGCGTTGGTAACTGGATGCTCGACAACCAGCATCGCAACATCATGATCCTGTGTCAGCAGACGATAGACCGGATCGCCGTCGACCAGCCCTTTCGGTCGGCTGGCAGCGAATTGCTGATCTTCACCGGCGAGCATTTTTCCGCCGAGGAAAGGCTGCTTGCGATGACCGGCTACGCCACGCTCGAGCATCACCGGGAAGAACATCGGCGCTGCCTCGCCGCGTTGGAACAAATGCTCGATGATGCCGCCAGCGGGCGGATTTCACCCGAAATGCTGGGCGATGCCCTGTCACGCTGGTGCGTGGGCCATATCCTCGATTCCGACCGCCAGTTCTCGCCTTTCATCCAGCGCCGGCACTGAAGCCGGGAAGCTTGCCCGATGAAACAAAGCGGCATTGCTACCGCCTGGCCCGCCGCGCCTTCCGCAAACTCCCCCGCCAAGCCGGGCATAGGCTAAATTTACGGCTTTGGCGCCGCTGGCGAATGCAGACACTTCGCCGACCACAACAATGACAGAGACTCTCCCGCGCTTCGGCGCGGGCAGATCAGGCTGAAGCAAGCTGACTTCGAGATCGTGAGACATGAACACCATCAGAAAATTGATCGCCGTTGCCACGACCTTGGCCGTGCTCCTGATCCTGACGCTGGTCGCCGTTGCCTGGTTCGGCTTCGACCGTAATCTGGACGCGCTCAGGACGGAACGGGAGGTGACCCAGCCGGCGCTGCGGGCGATGCTGCAAGCCCGTTTCCATGTGGTGCAGATCCAGCAGTTTCTGACCGATGTCTCGGCGACCGGCGACGCGCAAGCTTACGAGGAAGCCAGGCGGAACCTGCAGCAGGCCAAGGCGCATCTGGCACGCCTGGCCGAACTGAACCCGTCGCTGGCGGCCGAGCTCGGTCAGTTGCAGAAGGCACTCGACGATTTCCATACGGCCGGCGTCGACATGGCGCAGGCCTACGTCAGCGCCGGACGCGAGGCGGGCAACGCGAAGATGCAGGCGCCGGAGGTGGGATTCGACGCCCGGGCGGTGAAACTGACTGCCCAGTTGGACCGGATGGAGCAGGAAATCAGCGAACTCGCCGAACAAGCGGCGGCTACATCGCTGGACATGGGCGCATCGGCACGGACGCAAACCTTGTTGCTTGGTCTCGTCGTCGCGCTTTGCGTCGTCGGCGCCGGCCGCCATCTGCGCCGCCTGCTCTACCGCCAGCTCGGCGGCGAGCCGGCGCTGGCGGTCGCCGTGGCCAACCGGGTGGCGAACAATGAGCTGGATTTCGACATCCCGCTAACGGCCGACAACACGGACAGCCTGATGGCGGCCCTCAAGCGCATGCAGCGAAACCTGTTGGCGCGGACGCAGGCGGAACACGAGACAGCGCAGGAGATGCTGCGCGTCAAGATCGCCCTCGACAACGTCAGTACCGGCGTGATGATCGCCGATCCCGAACGCAAGATCATCTACGTCAACAAGGCGGTGCAGGCCGTACTGAAGAACGCCGAGGCGGACATCCGCCAGCAGTTGCCCAATTTCAGCGCCGACCAGCTGATCGGTCAGAACATCGACGCCCTGCACAAGAATCCCGCGCTCCAGGCCAGGTTGCTGGGCGAGTTCACCCGCACCCATAGCGCCCAGCTACAGATCGGCGAGCGCCACATGACGGTGACCGCCAACCCGGTGATCACGGCCGATGGCACACGCCTCGGCGCCGTTGCCGAATGGCGCGACCGGACACATGAAGTGCAGGCCCAGGGCGAAATCCGCAGCATCCTCGACGCCGCCGTCCAGGGCGATTTCAGCCGCCGCATCAAGACCCGCGACAAGGAGGGTTTCTTCCTCGAGATGGCCTTGGGCATGAACCAATTGCTCGGCGTCGTGCTGGAAGCGCTCGACGACATTGCCCGCGTGCTCAGCGGCCTGTCGCGCGGCGACCTGTCGCAGCGGATCGAAAGCGATTACGAAGGCACGCTCGGTCAGCTCAAGGACGACACCAACGCCACCACCGAGCAGCTACGTTCGGTGGTTTCCCAGATCAAATACGCGGCCGACGCGATCAATGTGGCGGCCAAGGAAATCGCCTCGGGCAACCAGGACCTGTCGCACCGGACTGAGGAACAGGCCTCCAGCCTGGAAGAGACGGCAAGTTCGATGGAGCAATTGAACAGCACGGTGCGCAACAATGCCGAACTGGCGAGCAAGGCCGCCGAACTGGCTGCCAACTCGAACCTGGCGGCGGAACGCGGCGGTGCGATGGTCGGTCGGGTGGTCGACACGATGGGCGGTATCCAGGCCAGTTCGAAGAAGATCGCCGACATCATCGGCGTGATCAACAGCATCGCCTTCCAGACCAACATCCTTGCCCTCAACGCGGCGGTCGAAGCGGCGCGTGCCGGCGAACAGGGCCGGGGCTTCGCCGTGGTCGCCACCGAAGTGCGCAATCTGGCCCAGCGCTCGGCCGATGCGGCGAAGGAGATCAAAGCGCTGATCGACGAATCGGTCGGCAAGGTCGAAGACGGCGTCCAACTGGTACACGACACCGGCGAGACCATCCGCGAGGTGGTCGTCGCCTTCCAGCAACTGGCGCGGCTGGTCAACGGAATTGCCGAAGCCAGCCGGGAACAGGCCAGCGGGATCGAACAGGTGTCGGGCGCCGTCTCGCAGATGGACGAAGTGACGCAACAGAATGCCGCCCTGGTCGAAGAAGCAGCAGCGGCGGCGGAATCGCTCGAGGAGCAGGTCGAGGGCCTGAGCCGTTCGGTCAACATCTTCAGCCTGGACGGCAAAGCCCTCACCCTGGGTGGCTCGGGCGGGGTCGATTTCGACGCGATCATCCAGGCTCACCTGCAATGGAAGTTCAAGCTGCAGCAATACCTCGACGGCAAGGGCGAAGCGCTCGACCCCGCCGTCGTCGGCTGCGACGACAAATGCGCGATGGGCAAATGGATTTATTCGGACGGCAAGGCCAGCTACGGCAATGACCCGCTGTTCGAGGAAATGCGGCGCAACCACGCGGCTTTCCACTGTTGCGCCGGCGACGTGATCCGGCTCGCGCAAAAGGGCGAAAAGGCCGAGGCCGCGCTACGCCTGCGCGACGATTTCGCCGCCCAGTCGGCGCTCACGGTAGGCCAGATTCGCGCCATGAAAAAGCGCCACGGGCACGGTAAAACGCTTGCCCCGGTACCGCTGGCTCCGGCCGGAAAACGCGCTGCGCCCCCCAGCACCGTGCCGGCCCTGGCGCCGGCACGACAAAGCGGCGAAAACGAGTGGATCGAGTTCTGATCGGTGCCGGGGCCGCCCTGACGCGGCCCTTGCCTCAGTAATCGCCCGAGGCACCGCCACCGCCGGAACTGCCGCCGCCCGACGACGACGAGTCGCTGTCGCCAGAACGCCACGACGAGGACGACGAAACGCTATCCCAGTTGCTGTACGTCGTCCCACTGCCGCCGCCCTGGCCGGGTTTGCCGAACAGCGCGGGCAAGCCAAAAACCAGGCCGAACAACGCATTGGCACCGAGCAAGCCCCAGGCGATTTCCGGCGCATCGGAAAAAACCTGCGAAAAGACACCGAAGAACACGCCAAAGAAAAACCCGAAGAAGGCAAACAGGACGAAAGCCGTGCGCGTCTTGCGCCCCAAATCGGTCGACTTCGGCACGCGCCGCCGGCTGATCAGCCAGTAAAGCAGCGGAAAAAGCAAATTGCCCAGCCAGAGGACAAACAAGCGTTGAAGGAAAATAGCGCCGTCGAGTTGCGCGCTCTGCTCAGCCGGGGCGCCGCCGGTCAGTTCGGCGAGCGCCGCCGGATCGCCCTGCATGCTGCGGCGCATCGCCTCGAAGCCGGCGAGCAGGCCATCGGCGTAGCGATTCTCGCGGAAAGCCGGCTGATAGATGTCGATGACGATGCGTTTGCTGAGTGCGTCGGTGAGCGTGCCTTCCAGCCCGTAGCCGACTTCGATGCGCATCTTGCGCTCGTTGGGCGCGACCATGACGAGCAGGCCGTTGTCCTTGTCGGCCCGGCCGAGGCGCCATTGTTCGAAGGTCTTGAGCGCCGCCGTCTCGATGCTGTCGCCCTGCAGACTGCCGGTGATGAAGACGGCGGCCCAGATACCGTCCTGGCTGCGCAGTTCGGCGATGCGCCGGCTGAGCGTCGCCTGCTGTTCGGCGGAAAGGCGGCCGGTTTCGTCGAGGACGTCGCCCTGGAAGGGCGGCGGCGCAAAGGCGCGAGCGGCCAGCGCGACCAAGGACAGGCAGAGCGCCAGCCAGAACTGGCGCTGCCAACTCATGGTGCTCCAGCGGACGGCAGACATGGTTTCGCTTCTCCTCAGCCCGGCTCGGGCCTTTCGATCAGGCTGCGCAGCAATTCGCCACTGGGCAGTTGAAAGCTGAGCCCGATCGCCCGCACTTGCCAATCGCCACCGGGAGTCCAGCGTTGAAAGCCGGTCAGCACGCAGTCGCTGCTGCGTTTCTCGCCGGCTTCGGGCGGGCTGCCGAGCATCTGCGTGTAGGGCATCAGCCCGGGCTGTTCGAGGATCAGGTAGGCGCGCGGACGGGGAATCGGCACCACCGGATCGACGCCGTCGGCCCGGAAGGCGACGGTGAATTCGGCGGCCGGCGGGGCGTTGGCGAAATCCAGCGCCGGGGTGAATTCCGAGCGCTGCCGGCCGGCGAAACCTTTTTCCCAGTGCAAGCGAAGGTAAGGCGGCGCTTCCTTGGCCGACCACATGAGGTGCAGGTCGTTGCCGTTGGTGCAGTAAACCGGATGGGCGCTGCTCTGATCGACCGGCCACAGCCCGCCCTGGCGCAGTTCGACGGCGAGCAGCCGGGTATCGGCCGGCGCCAACAGGGACTGGCTGTAGATCAGCCCGACGCCGGGCAGGTGGTAGCGCTGTACCGGCTGCACGGTGTGGCGCAGCGGGATGTTGTCGGCGGGCAGCGAGCGTTGCATGCCGATCTCGCGGGCGGCCGCGGAGAGCGGCGCTTCGGCAGCAAAGAAGGCGCTGCCGGGAATGGCCAGGATGGCCAGTCCGCTGACCGCCAGCGCCAGGCTCTCGCCGCCCGTCAGCGCCGGCCTCGCCCAGCGGCCGGCGAGCAGGTGGCTGCCGAACCAGAGCGGCGGGGCGACCAAGAGCAGGACCACGTAGAACACCGCCAGCGCCTCCGGGCCGCCGACGCTGCGCGCCGGGACGATCAGTACGGCAAGCACCAGCGGGGCCGCCAGCGCCGACACCAGGCGCACGAAGAGCCAGCCGGCGAGGCGCCCGGAACGCTTGAAGCAGCGGCTTTCCAGCCAGAGCAGGCCAAGCACCAGGGCGAGCAGGCCGGCCGCCGCCAGCCACCAGAGCTGCTTTTGCCCGGCGGGCATGCGCGAGAAGGTATCGAGAACTTGCTGCCATTCCATGGCGAGACTCCGGAGAATGCCGCGGGCGACGTGTTCGCCAGTTTAACCGCGAGCGGGACCGGCTGCCGGCGCGCGCGGAAGCGATTGCCAGGCCCGGACGACGGAAACCGCGCTACCCATTTCCGGCAATTCCCGGGACAATTCCGCCTCGTTCCGGAAGCTTCCCCGTGCCCACCCCGCTCCCCGCCTATCTCGCCGGCTATCCGCCCAGCCTGACCGAACCGGTCGCCCACCTGCTCGATCAGGGACGGCTGGGCGAGGCGCTGCGCCGCAAATACCCGAGCGCACACACGCTCCGCACCGACCGCGCGCTGTACGATTTCGTCCAGGCGCTGCGCAACGACTTCCTGCGCAATTCGCCGCAGCCGGGCAAAGTGCTGTTCGACGGCAAGCTGCAGTCGGTCGGCCGCGCCCTCGGTACGCACACGCGGATCGCCCGGGTTCAGGGCGGCAAGTTGAAGACCAAGCACGAAATCCGCATCGCCGCGATCTTCCGCGAAGCGCCGCCGGAATTCCTGCGCATGATCGTCGCCCACGAACCGGCGCATCTGCGGGAAGGCGACCACGACAAGGCGTTCTACGCCCTCTGCTGCCACATCGAGCCGGACTATCACCAGCTGGAGTTCGATACCCGGGTCTATCTCTGCCATCTTGCGGCGGGTGGTACACCGTTGTGGCCGACGGCTGTCTGATTTGCGACAAGCCACCCGACAGCGGGCCGGCGAAATTTTCGTAACAAACTGATTTAACAGGGAATGCACCCCTGGCACAGCGATTGCTGAAATGACTGCGAACCGATTTCCAGGAGTCAGACCGTGGAACTTCCAGTCATCAGCAACAGCATCCCGCAAGCCGAAGGCGGCGGTTGTTCTTCCAGCGGTTGCGGCACGGCGCCGGACGCGCTGGCCCACCTGCCAGACCACATCCGGGCCAAGGTGCAGGACCACCCCTGCTATTCGGAACAGGCTCACCACTACTTCGCGCGCATGCACGTCGCCGTGGCGCCGGCCTGCAACATCCAGTGCAACTACTGCAACCGCAAGTACGACTGCTCGAACGAATCCCGCCCGGGCGTCGTTTCCGAGCTGCTGACTCCGGACCAGGCGATCAAGAAAGTGCTCGCGGTGGCCGCCGAGATTCCGCAGATGACGGTGCTCGGCATCGCCGGACCGGGAGACCCCTTGGCCAACCCGGGCCGCACTTTCGACACCTTCCGCCAGCTCTCCGAGAAGGCCCCGGACATCAAGCTGTGCGTGTCGACCAACGGGCTGTCCTTGCCCGAGCACGTCGACGAGATCGCCAAGCACAACATCGACCACGTGACGATCACCATCAACTGTGTCGATCCCGAAGTCGGCGCCAAGATCTATCCGTGGATCTACTGGCAGAACAAGCGCATCTTCGGCATCGAAGGCGCGAAGATCCTCATCGAGCAGCAGCAGAAGGGTCTGCAGATGCTGACCGAGCGCGGCATCCTGGTGAAGGTCAATTCGGTGCTGATCCCCGGCGTCAATGACCAGCACCTCAAGGAAGTCTCGAAGATCGTCAAGGAAAAGGGCGCCTTCCTGCACAACGTCATGCCGCTGATCGCCGAGGCCGAGCACGGCACCTACTACGGCATCATGGGTCAGCCGGAGCCGAGCCAGGAAATGCTCCAGGAACTGCAGGACGCCTGTGCCGGCGACATGGCGATGATGCGCCACTGCCGCCAGTGCCGCGCCGACGCGGTCGGCCTGCTGGGCGAGGACCGCGGCGACGAGTTCACGATGGACAAGATCGACGTCATGGACATCGACTACGAAGCCGCCATGGTCCGCCGCAAGCAGGTGCACGACGAGATCATCGACAAGCTGGAAGCCGAACGCGGCGTCGCCAAGCCGAAGCCGACCGACATCCCGGAAGGTTCGCGGCCGGTGCTGATGGCGGTGGCCGGCAAGAACGGCCTGGTCGCCGAGCACTTCGGCCACGCCCGCGAGTTCCTGATCTACGAGGCTTCACCGGAAGGCGTGCGCTTCATCAGCCACCGCAAGACCGAGCTCTACTGCGGCGGCATGGACGCCTGCGGCGACGGCGACCTGGTCGAAGCGGGCGGTACGGAATCGCTGCTCGACCGCAACATCCGGATTCTGTCCGGTTGCGAGGTCGTGCTCTGCTCCAAGGTCGGTTACGAGCCCTGGGCCAAGCTGGAAGCCGCCGGCATCGCGCCGAACGGCGAACACGCGATGGAGCCGATCGAGGAAGCGGTGATGGCGGTGTACAAGGAAATCGCGGCGACCGGCAAATTGCTGCCGCAAGCCGATACTCTGAAGGTGGCGTAAATGGCACTGCAGATAACCGAATCCTGCGTCAATTGCTGGGCTTGCGTCGATGTCTGTCCGAACGACGCGATCTACGAAGACAAGCCGCACTTCCTGATCGAACCCGACAAATGCACGGAATGCCTGGGCGACCACGCCGACCCGCAATGCGCCGCGATCTGCCCGATCGAGATGGCGATCGTCAATGAACTGGGCGAGTTCCTGAACCCGCCTGGTTCGCTGACCGGCATTCCGATCGAGAAGCTGAAGGAACTGGGATTGTGGCGGGACGCGGCGTAAGGGGTTCTTCGCCGCTGGCGGCCGACCGGGTTGGGGCCTGGTCGGCTTTGGGCGCTTCTGGTGCGCGGACCTTGTTGGTTTCTGAAGCGCCGGTTTCCGCGCCTGACGCGCGGGCGTGCTTGGTTGTTGAACCGCTGTTTTCCGCCGCTGACCGGCGGGCGTACTTTCTTTTTTGTGGAAAAAAGAAAGTAGCCAAAGAAAAAGCCACCCCAGGTTACGCGGTCGGCTGCGCCGACTCCCCTGCGCTACTCGAAGGGCCGGGCGGCTGCGCAACTCGGCCCTGCGGGCCTCAGACAGTGCTCGCCGACCTCCCCCGGCCCTTCTCCGTTGCTCGGCGCTCCACATGGGGGCCCCAAAAGGCGTCTCTGCTGAATGGCCAAGGTTTAAATTTAAACTTTGGGTGTTTCCGTTCCGCTCGGTTTTCCGGGCCCCTTGGGAGGCGCCGAGCAACGCAGGCGTTGGCGGATAAAGGGCGAGCACTGTCTGAGGGGCAAAGCCCCGAGTTGCGCAGCCCCCGCCAACGACGAGTAGCGCAGGGTACCCGCGCAGCGGGCGCCGACCTAGGGGTGGCCTTCTTTTTGGCTACTTTTTCTTGGCCACGCAAGAAAAAGTACGCCCGCCGGTCAACGGCGGAACCCAGCGGTTCAGCAACCAAACACGCCCGCGCGTCAGGCGCGGAACACGGCGTCTCAGCAACCCCTCACCAACAAAAACATAAGCACCTCATCCCAATCCCAACGGCCCCTTTGACTCCATAACCAGGAACCCATCTCATGGCCATCATCACCTTCTACGAAAAACCCGGTTGCAAGGGCAACCTGCGCCAGAAAACCCTGCTCGCCGCTGCCGGCCATACCGTCCAGGCGAAGAACCTGAAGACCGAGCCGTGGACCGCCGAGCGCCTGCTGCAATTCCTCGGCAAGCTGCCGGTCGCCCGCTGGTTCAACCCGAGCGCGTCGGCGATCAAGAGCGGCCAGCTGGTGCCGGAGAACATCAGCTTCGAGCACGCGCTGCAACTGCTGCTCGAGAATCCCCTGCTGATCCGCCGCCCGCTGATGGAAGTCGGCGATGAGCGCATGGTCGGTTTCGATGCCGAGGCGGTCAATGCCTGGGTCGGTCTGAACGGCGTCGAGCTGCCGGCGGGCAACATCGAGGCCTGCGTGCATGGTCCCGACGGCCACGGCAGCTGCGGCGGCCACGATCACGAAGACGAGGCAGAGCATGCCGCTTGCGGCACACACTGATTCTGCCGTCGAGATCGCCCCGGGCGTCCACTGGGTGGGCGCCCTTGATCCGCATCTGCGCAGTTTCGACATCATCCTGAAGACGGCCAACGGGACCACCTACAACGCCTACGTGGTGCGCGGCGAAACCGGCGTGGCGGTGATCGACACGGTCAAGGAGAGTTTCTCCGACGATTTCTTCCGCCGTCTGGAGTCGGTCGCCGATTACGCCGAAATCACCACCATCGTCCTCAACCATCTGGAACCGGACCACAGCGGCGCCCTGCCCGAACTGCTGCGCCGCGCGCCACAGGCGCGGGTCTATCTGTCGAGCCGGGCGCAGATGATGCTGAAGGCGCTGTTGAAACCGGCCGGCGGCAAGCCGCCCGAGTACATCCCGGTAACCACCGACGACAGCGTCGATCTCGGCGGCCGCACGCTGCGCTTCCTGCACACGCCCTACCTGCACTGGCCGGACACGCAGTGCACCTACCTGGTCGAGGACGGCATCCTGTTCTCCGGCGACATCTTCGGTTGCCACTTCTGCGATCCGCGCCTGTTCAGCGACCGCGTCGGCGATTTCCGCTTCTCGTTCGAGTACTACTACGCTCACATCATGCGTCCCTTCCGTGAGCATGTGCTCGATGCGGTGGCGCTGATCGAGCCGCTCGAACTGACGGTGATCGCCCCGGCGCACGGGCCGATCCTGCGCCAGCAGCCGCGCGACTACGTGCACCGCTACCGCGAGCTGGCAACGCCGCGCCTGTTCAATGAAGCGCGGGTGGAAAAGACGCTGCTCGTCTTCTACATCTCGGCCTACGGCAACACCCGGCGCATGGCCGAAGCGCTCGCCGCCGGCGCCGAGGCCCTGGGTGGCGTGCGCGTTTCGCTCTACGACCTCGAAGGCGGCGAAGCCGGCGTGTTCACCGACCTGATCGAGGAAGCCGACGCGCTTGCCTTCGGCAGCCCGACGATCAACGGCGACGCGGTCAAGCCGGTGTGGGACGTGCTGTCGTCGCTGACCACGGTCAACGTCAAGGGCAAGCTGGGTGCCGCCTTCGGTTCCTACGGCTGGAGCGGCGAGGCGGTGCGGCTGATCGAGGACCGCCTGCGCGGACTCAAGCTGCGCGTGCCGGTGGAGGGGCTGCGCATCAAGCTGGTCCCCGACAACGGCGAGCTAGCGGCCTGCCGCGACCTCGGCGAACTACTGGCGCGCCATCTGACCGGCCGGCTCGAAACCCGCGTCATCGACATGGCCGAACTGGCCTGAACCTGGAGAGAACAAAATGCCCAAAGCGAAAGTCACCTTCGAAGACATCGGCGTCGCCGTCACCGTCCCGGCCGGCACCCGACTGATCGAAGTCTCGGAAAAGGTCGGCGCCGGCATCACTTACGGCTGCCGCGAAGGCGAATGCTGCACCTGCCTGACCAAGGTCGTCTCGGGCGGCGAAAACCTCGCCCCGCCGAGCGTCCTCGAAGACCAGGTGCTGAAGGACAACATGGCGCCGCGCGGTCACCGGCTGGCCTGCCAGGCGCAGATCCTGGGCGGCGAGATCGTCGTCAAGCCCGCCTGAATCACCGGACAAGATTAAAAGCAAAGCTTCACCCCAACTACAACAGAGAAACCCCACTAACCCGCTCAACCCGAAGGAAACAACATGGCGCTCATCACTTTCAGCAGTCCGCTGCACAAGGACAAAACCGTTTACGCCGTCGCCGGCAGCCGTACCCAGACCGTGCTCACGCTGGCCAAGGAACACCACATCCCGATCGATTTCGGTTGCGAAAACGGCGACTGCGGCACCTGCCTGGTCAAGGTCTCGTCGGTCGATGCCAAGCGCAGCCCGATGGGCGCGCCGCTGACCGACCACGAAATCCGCGTACTGCGCGAAATGGGCAAGATCACCCAGGCCGAAGTCGACAAGATGCTGGTCGACGACCTCTGCCCGACCCAGTGGCGTCTCGCCTGCCAGATGGTGCTGCGCGACGAGGACCTGCTGATCGAGTACCCGAGCAAGTGAGTCGGTGATGAACGGTCCGGATCGTCTGCCCTGGCGTTCGCTGCTGCAGGCCGGCCTGCTGGCCGCGCCGGCCGGCGCCGCGGCGCGCGACGATGCGAACCGTCCCTTGCTGGCCAGCCTGCTCGCCGGGCAGGCGGCCGGCGAGGGTTGCCTGCCCGCCGACCTCGGCCTTGGCGCCGAACGTCACGCGGCGCTGCTGCGCGATTATTTCCCCGGCTGCCCGCTGCCGCCAGCGGCCGATTCCCGGCTCGACCTGCCGGAAGCCGAGGAACTGCAGCGCCTGCTGCGCGATCACCTGACCCCCGGCCTGGCCAGCGCCGCCTGGATGGTCGACATCCTGACCGCCGCCTGCGTCGGCCGCGACCACCTGTGGCAGGATCTCGGACTCAACGACCGTGCCGAACTGAGCCGGCTGATGCTCATCAATTTCCCGGCCCTCGCCGCCGCCAACACGGGCGACATGAAGTGGAAGAAATTCCTCTATCGCCAGTTGTGCGCGCGCGAGGGCATTTATGTCTGCCCCGCCCCTTCCTGCGGCGTCTGCGCCGATCACGCAAAATGTTTTGGTCCGGAGAACTGATTGCCCGCAACGCGCCGGTCCGCCGGCGCGTCACCCAGGAACGCCCGCCGCTCTACGAGCGGGCGATCGCCGCCTATCTCGGCCTGGCGATCGGCGACGCGCTGGGCGCCACCGTCGAGTTCATGACGCCGGCGGAAATCCGCCTGCAGTACGGCGTCCACGACGAAATCCGGGGCGGTGGCTGGCTGCGCCTGAAGCCCGGCCAGGTCACCGACGACACGACGATGTCGCTGGCGCTCGGCGAATCCATCCTTACCGCCGGCGCGGTCGACGCGCTGGCCGCCGCCGAAGCCTTCGACGCCTGGATGCGCGGCAAGCCGGTCGACATCGGCAACACCGTGCGCCGCAACCTGGTGACTTTCCGCAAGAGCCGCCATCCGGAAGCGCCGCCGTCCGAACACGACGCCGGCAACGGTGCCGCCATGCGCGTGCTGCCGGTGGCGCTCGCCTGCTACGGGCGCTCGCCGGAACAGGTGATCGCCGCCAGCCGCGCCCAGGCCCATGTCACCCACCACAACGCGGTGTCCGACGCGGCCTGCGAAACGCTGGTCTTCATGGTCCAGGATTTCCTTGCCGGGCGCGACGCGCTGAGCGTCGAACGCGAACGCGCCGCCCGCCTGGTCGCCGATTTCCCCTGCTACGCCTGGGACCGCAAGCACGCCGAGAACCCTTCCGGCTACGTCGTCGATACCGTGCAGGCGGTATTCCAGTCGCTGTTCGCCACCGAATGCTTCGAGGACTGCCTGATCGACATCGTCAATCGCGGTGGCGACGCCGACACCACCGGCGCCATCGCCGGCATGCTGGCCGGCGCCCGCTACGGGCTGGAGGCGATTCCCCGGCGCTGGCTGCGCAACCTCGACGAGCTGACCCGGGTACGCTGCGAAAAGCAGGCCGAAGCCCTGCTGCGTCTCGCCGAAACACCCGTCTGAGCGGCCCCGCCGAACGGCCACAACACAGGCCGATACGCGCTGTTGCAAACCGTTACTTGCCGCCGCCGGGCCGGCTCCTTATTCTGAACCCATGCGCTGACCAGACATCAGCCTGACGGTCACCTCCCTCTCCCCCGACCCCAACAGACCGTCCAGAAAGCCTCGTACTCCCCCCGGTACGGGGCTTTCGCCTTTTCAGGCGGCGCCTTCCGCCAGCGCCGCGGCCAGCGTCGCCAACGCTGCCAGCGGCGGCGCCTCGCGCAGGCGGATCATGCCGGTCGGGACGGCGGCGATTGCCGGCGGCACTGTTTCAACCACCAGATCCGCCGCGTGCGGCGACTGTTCGACGACGCGTCGCGGCATCAGCGTCCAGCCGAGGCCGACCGCGACGCAGCCGAGGATGCCCTCCAGGGTGCCGAACTCCATCGCGTCGGCCAGCGCATGCCCCTGGCTGCGCTGCCAGGCAAGCGCCCGGGTGCGGTAGGCGCAACCTTCACGGAACAGGATCAACGGCTGCTGCAGCGGATCGTGGCCAGCGGCATGGACCTGCACCAGTTCCTCGACCAGCAGTTCGCTGAATTCCAGTTCCGGGTGGATCACCGGCCCGGCGATGCAGGCGCAGTCGAGCTTGTGCTGGATCACCCGGTCGGCGAGGCGGGCGCTGGTATCGGTGAATACGCGCAACTCGATGCCGGGGTGGGCGGCGCGCACCGCCTTCAGGGCACGCGGCAAGTGCAGCGCGGCGAAGGTCTCCATGGCGCCGATGCGCAACTCCCCGGTGGCCTCGCCGACCTGGCGCACCGCCACCGCCGTCTGCCGTTCCAGCATCAGCAGGCGGCGGCTGTAGTCGAGCAGGACGCGACCGGGCGGCGCCAGTTCCAGGCCCCGCCCCTTGCGGAAGAAGAGCTCGGCACCGAGTTCCTCTTCCAGGCGACGGATGCGCGCGGTGACGTTGGACTGCACGGTGTTCAGTTTGCGCGCCGCGGCGAGGATCCCGCCTTCCTCGACCACCGCCTGGAAAGTCCTGAGGGCGACCAGCTCCATAAATCAATCTCCGAAAACGAATGGTTGTATCTGAACAAATCAATTGTAGCGATAGCTTAGCCCGTTTATCGTTGTTTCACCAACCGAGGAGACAACAACAATGACCGACCAACGACAACGACTGAAAGTCCTGGGCGCCGGCATCTTCAGCCTGCTGCTGGCGCTTGGCGTGGCCCGTTTCGCCTACACGCCGCTGCTGCCGCTGATGCAGCAGCAGGCCGGACTCGGCGTCGCCGACGCCGGCTGGCTGGCGGCGATCAACTACGGCGGCTACCTGAGCGGCGCCCTGCTCGCGTCGCTGATCAGCGACCTGGTGCTGAAGGACCGCCTGTTCCGCCTCGGCATGCTGCTCGCGGTGGCCAGCACGGCACTGATGGGGCTGACCAGCGAACCCTGGCTGTGGGCGGTGTCGCGCTTCGTCGCCGGCCTGAGCAGCGCGGCGGCGATGCTGTTCGGTACCGGCCTCATCCTCAACTGGCTGATCCGCCATAAGCACCGCAGCGAATTGGGCATCCACTTCGCCGGCATCGGGCTCGGCATCGCCGGTTGCGCCGCCGCCGTGGCACTGATGCAACAGTGGCTGGACTGGCGCCAGCAGTGGTTCGCGCTGACCGCGCTCGGCGCCCTGCTCGCCGTGCCGGCGCTACGCTGGCTGCCGCCGCCCGACACCAGCGGCGTCACGCGCAGCGGCGAAAAGCTTGAGGACAACCCACCGTCGCCGCTCTTCCTGCGCCTGTTCATGGCCGCCTATTTCTGCGCTGGCGTCGGCTACGTGGTCAGCGCCACCTTCATCGTCGCCATCGTCGACCGCCTGCCCGGCCTCGCCGGCAGCGGCACGCTGGTCTTCCTGGCGCTCGGCCTGGCGGCGGCACCGGCCTGCATCGTCTGGGATTTCGTCGCCCGCCGCACGGGCGAACTGAACGCGCTGATCCTCGCCGCGCTGCTGCAGATCGTCGGCATCCTGCTGCCATTGGCCGGCGGCCTGCTGCCGGCGCTGGCCGGGGCAATGCTGTTCGGCGGCACCTTCATCGGCATGGTCAGCCTAGTCCTGACCATGGCCGGCCGCTACTACCCGACGCGACCGGCGAAGATGATGGGCAAGATGACGCTTTCCTACGGCCTGGCGCAGATCCTCGGCCCGGCGATCACCGGCTGGCTGGCGGCGGGCCGCGCCGGCGACTACGCGGTCGGCCTCTACCTGGCGGCGGCAGTGATGGTCGCCGGCAGCGCCCTGCTCTTCCTGCTCAAGGCAGTGCAGCGGCGCGACGCCGGGGGCTCCGTTGCGCCTTGCGCCTGCCCGCAGAACTGAACGGCGCGACGGCGACCACGGACCGATACGCGCCGTTGCAAACCGTTACTTGCCGCCGGCCGGCCGCCTACTTATTCTGAACCCATGTGCTGAACAGACATCAGCCCTGACGGTCACCTCCCTCTCCCCCGACTCCCCGGACCGTCCAGAAAGCCCCGTACTCCCCCTCCGGTACGGGGCTTTCGCCTTTTCGGGGGAGACCAGGCAAGAAAAACGCGAAAGCTGCGGTCGGCGCTTTATCGGAAAAATGTTATGTTATAACATCACGAATTCGCGCAATTCCCGTCGAGGTCCTTCCCATGTCTCTCTCCCGTCGCATCCTGGCCTTCTGCCTCGTCCTCTGCGCCAGCCTCGCCCGCGCCGAGCCGCTGACCGTCGGTGTCAGCCTGCTGCCGATGCAGACCTTCGTCGAACGCATCGGCGGCGAGCATGTCCGGGCCGTCGTCCTGGTGCCGCCCGGCAAGAGCCCGGCCAGCTACGAACCGACGCCGAAACAGATGCAGGCACTGGCTGCCGCGCCGCTTTATTTCCGCATCGGCGTGCCGTTCGAGAAGGCCTGGCTGCCCCGCCTGCAGCAGGCGCTGCCCGGACTGCGCCTGATCGACCTGCGCGACGGCCTGCCCCTGCGCCCGATCGACCAGCCCGGCAGCCACGATGGTCACGCCCACGGCAAAGGCGAAGCCGACCCCCACACCTGGCTGGCGCCGCCGCTGGTGATCCGCATGGCCGCCCGCATCCGCGATGCGCTGATCGCCGTCCGGCCCGAGTTGCGCGCCGATTTCGAACGCAACCACGAGCGTTTCGTCAGCGACCTGCAGGCGCTCGACGGCGAATTGCGGCAACGTCTGACCGGCAAGCAGCAACGCCATTTCATGGTCTTCCATCCGTCGTGGGGCTATTTCGCCGACGCCTACGGCCTCACCCAGATTCCGATCGAGGCCGGCTGGAAGGAACCGGGGCCGCAAACCCTGGCGCGCCTGATCGACGAGGCGAAGCGCCGGCAGATCCGCGTCATCTTCGTCCAGCAGCAATTCTCCCGGCGCGAGGCGGAAACCGTCGCCGGCGCCATCGGCGGCGAAGTGCTGGCGGTCGATCCGCTGGCGCCCGATTACCTCGCCAACCTGCGCCGCGTCGGCGAAACCTTCGCCCGCGTCCTGCAATGAGCGCCGCGCCGGCCATCGTCCTCGAACACCTGTCTTTCGCCCGCGGCGAACAGATGGTGCTCGACGACCTGAACGCCGTACTGGCCGCCGACGATTTCGTCGTTCTGGTCGGCCCCAACGGCGCCGGCAAGAGCACCCTGCTGCACCTGATCCTCGGCCTGCTGACGCCGACCGGCGGCGGCGTCACGCTGCTCGGCGGCGCCCCGGCGGCGACCCGCGCCGCCGTCGGTTACGTTCCGCAGCACGGCCGTTTCGACCGGCGCTTTCCGATCGACGTCGGCGGCATGGTGCTGCAGGGCCGCCAGCCACCCGGCTGGCACCCCGGCTGGCGGCCAGCGGCGGCCGATCAGGCAGCGGTCGACGAAGCACTGACCCGCTGCGGCATCGCCGCGCTCAGCCGGCGCCGCCTCGGCGCCCTCTCCGGCGGCGAGATGCAGCGCGCGCTGATCGCCCGTGCCCTGGCCGGCAAGCCGCGCCTGCTGCTGCTTGACGAACCGACGGCAAGCATCGACCCGGCCGGCCAGGAAGCGCTCTATACGCTGCTCGGCGAACTCAATCTGCAGATGCCGCTACTCGTCGTCTCGCACGACCTCAGCCTGATCAGCCGCCAGGCGCGCCGGGTCTGGTGCCTGAATCGCCGCCTGCATGTCCATCCCGCGCTCGAACTGACGGCGGAAACCCTGGCCAGCCTCTACGGTTTCCCGGTGCGCGCCGTCGATCACCGCAGCGACCACGCGGAGACCGCGTGAGTTTCCTTGCCGCCCTGCTGCAACAGACCTTCCTCCAGCACGCCGTCGCCGCTTCGCTGCTTGCCGCGCTGGCCTGCGGCGTCGTCGGCGTGCTGGTCGTGCTGCGGCGCATCGCCTTCCTCGCCGGCGGCATCGCCCACGGCGCGCTGGCCGGCATGGGCGCCGCCTACCTGCTCGGCTGGCCGCCGCTGCCCGGCGCCATCGCCGCCGCGCTGGCGATGGCGGTCCTGCTCTGGCGACTGACCACCCGCCAGCGCCACGACGAGGAGGTGCTGATCGCCGCCATGTGGTCGGTCGGCATGGCCGCCGGGCTGATCATGATCGCCCGCAGCGCCGGCGAAAACCCGGACCTGATGAGCTACCTGTTCGGCAACATCCTGATGGTCGGCCGCGACCAGCTGCTGTGGATGGCCGGCCTCGACCTGCTGACGCTGGGCATCGTCGCCGCCTTCTACCCGGCGATTGCCACCACCGTCTTCGACGAGGAATACGCCCGCCTGCGCGGCCTGCCGGTCGAGGCGATCCGCCTGCTGCTGCTGTTGCTGGTGGCGCTGACCGTCGTCCTGCTGATCCAGGTGGTCGGCCTGATCCTGGTCATCGCCCTGCTCACCCTGCCGGCTGCCGCCGCGCTGTCGTCCCGCTCGATGCTGGCGATGATGTGGCGGGCCGCGCTGATCGCCGGCGCCGCCTGCCTGGGTGGCCTGTGGCTGGCTTATGCGCAGGACTGGCCGGCCGGCGCCAGCATGGTGCTACTCACCGCCGCCGTCTATCTCGTCGCCAGCCTACGCCGCCGCTGAATTCAGGCGCGCGGCAAGTGCCGCATCCATGGTCTGCAAATGCGTCATGAACCAGCCCGGCAGGCTGCGGGCGTATTCGCGCGCCGCGCGCAAGCGGCCGGTGGCGACACCACGGCCGAAAAAGGCGAGTTCGCCGAGCACCCGCAGATGCTCGGCACGATGCTCGCCGGTCGCCGGGAAGCGGCAGGCCACCATCAGCTTGTCCTCGTTCTCGAAGTGCCGCCTGGTGTCCTCGCGCAACTGCGCGAAAAGCGCCGGAAACTCGACGTCCGAAGCGGCCAGCAGGGCGTCCGCGAGATCGACGAAGGCGCGGTGGGTGGCGTCCATTTCCGCCACCCCGAGAACCATTTCGCTCTGCCAGGGCATCAGATGGCGCCGTGGTTCTCGCGCTTGTTGGCGTTGGTCTTGCCCATCGCCTCGTCGAGCGCCATTTCAGGGTACTTGAACGGGGTGACCAGCAGTTCCTCGTACACACGGACCACCTTGTCGGCGGCGCCCATGCCCTTGAAGTCGCTCTTTTCCAGGCCCAGCGTCTCGCACAGTTCGGTCCACACCATGCCCTGCACCATCGGGATGAAGACGAACTGCGCGCCGTTGATCGTCGACACGAAGGGCTGGTCGATATTGACCGTATACAACACGACCTGGCTACCGGCCTTGATGTCGGCGCCGTACTTGTCGAGCAGCGCCGGCATGAACTGCAGTTCGTCGAGCGAACCGATCAGCAGCTTCAATTCATCACCAACGGTCATCAGCACGGCCTGCTTCATGACTTGTTGCGGCGGCTTGCGGCGCCCCTGGGCATCGGCGATTTCGCCTTCCTGCAGCACCAGTTCGCCGCGATAGGCCATGCAACCGGCCAGGCTCGCCGCTTCGCAGAAATTGGCGTTGAAGAACAAGGATTGGTAACGGTCCATCAGCATTTTTCTTCCTTCCCTGAAGTTGATTCGTCTTGGTCCTGGCCTTACAGCAATTTCCTTGCCGGATCGGCCTTCCTTGTCGCACAAGGGAATCCGGATGCCGCACCGGGGTAGCTGTCGGCTTTCCGACATACCGCTTGTCGGTTTGGCCCCCCTCGCAAAACCCCAAGCCGCTAGACAAAGTGCATAATCCCGAACAAAGACTAACCGCCCTCCAGCGCATTGGCCGACCATGCCCACCCGCTTCCGGATCATCTGCCTGCTTGCCGTCTCCATGGCCATCGCCAGGCCGGCTTACGCCGACGAAACAGCGCCTGCCCCGCCCTGGCCAGCGATCGAATTCAAGGGTTTCGGGACGCTCGGCGTCGCCCGCAGCGACAGCAAGGACAGCCAGTTCGTCCGCGACCTGTCGCAACCCGACGGACTGGGCAAGCACTGGAGCGGCAAGACCGACACCATGTTCGGTCTGCAGGCGAACCTGACGCTCAGCCCGCGCACCGGCGCCGTCATGCAGGGCCTGGTGCGCTATCGCTACGACGGCAGTTGGCGCCCCGAGCTGAATCTGGCCTTCCTGCGCCACGATCTGGCGCCCGATTTCACGCTGCGCGCCGGCCGCATGGGCACCGAGTTCTACCTGCAGGCCGACGCCCGCCAGGTCGGCTACGCCAGCACCATGCTGCGCCCGCCCGCCGACTATTTCGGGCCGATCGTCGTTTCCTATTTCGACGGCGTCGACGCCAGCCTGACCGGCGATACCGGTTACGGCCTGCTGCGCGGCAAGCTGTTCGCCGGCTGGGCGGCGGAAAAGACGCCGGTGGTCAAGCCGCACACCTGGGATCTGCGCGGTTCGCGCATGGCCGGCGCCTACCTCGACTACCTCAACGGCCCCTGGCAAATGCGCGTCAGCCGCTCGCAGATCCGCTTCCAGCACGAGCTGCCGCTCGACGCCGTGGCCGGCTTTCCGATCCTGACGCTGGCGCCGGAACTCGGCATCGAGGGGCACCACGCCACTTACGACAGCCTCGGCCTGATCTACGACGAAGGCCGACTGCAGGTTCAGGGCCAGGTCAGCAGCATCCACTACGACACATCCGCCTACGAGGACACCCGCGCCGGCTACCTGATGCTGGCCTACCGGGTCGGCCCGGTGACCCCCTACCTCAGCTACTCGCGCAGCCGCTCGCGCGCCGCCAGCCTGAGCACACCGACCGTCCCGGCCTTGCAAACGGCGATCCGCCAGTTCATGGCGCAGACCCACAGCGACCAGGCAACCTACACCCTGGGCGCCCGCTGGGACTTTCAGCGCAACCTGGCGCTCAAGGCGCAACTGGACATGATCCGCGCCGACCGCAGCTCCCGCTTCCCGCAACGCTATACGCAAAACGACTGGGACGGCAGCCTGAACGTCTTCAGTCTGGCGCTCGATTTCGTCTTCTGACCCGGCATGCCGACCCGCCTCTTCTTCCTCCTGCTGCTCCTCGCCAACTGCCCGACGGTGGACGCCGAGCCGGTGGTGGTCGTGGCCGCGCAGCAGGCCACCGAGCGGCTGAGCCGGGAAGAGGTCGCCAACATCTTCCTCGGCCGTTACCGCGCCCTGGCCTCCGGCCTGCCGGCCCAGCCGATCGACCAGCCCCCGGCCAGCGCGTTGCGCAGCGCCTTTTATCAGCAACTGGTGAACAAGGACACCGCCAGCATGAACGCCTACTGGAGCCGCCTGCACTTCTCCGGCAAGGCAACACCGCCACTGCAGACCACCGAGGAGAACGAGGTGATCCGACAGTTGCTCAGCATTCCGGGCGGCATCGCCTACGTCGAACGCAAGCAGGTCGACCAACGCATGCGCATCGTTTTCGAATTCATGCCGAGGGTGACTCATGAGAGCCGCGTTAACCCGTGACGGCATCCTGTTCCGATCGATCCTGGTCACCCTCCTCGCCTTCGCGCTGGTCGGTTTCGCAACCCTCGCCTATACCGTGCAGACGGCGCGCAGCGCGGCCGAGGAACAGTCGCGGGTCAGGCTCGAACAGTTGCTCGACACCGTGCAGAGCACCTTGCGCGTCGCCTGCTTCGTCAAGGACCAGGAACTCGCCCGCGAGGTGGCCAGCGGCCTGCTGAGCAATACCGAAGTCCTGCGCGTCACCATCCACGAGGGCGACAACCAGTTGATCGACCTGCAACGGCGCCGAACAGCTCGTCCAGATGCGGCCAACGCCCTTGAACGCAGCATCCATTCGCCGTTCATCGAAGGCGACGTGATCGGTCGCGTCCGCCTCGTTCCCGACCCGGAGGCGATCGCCGGTCAGGTACGCGCCGAAATCATCGAACGTTCGCTCCAGCTGACCTGGCAACTGACCTTGATCGCCGGCGCCATGGTGGTCACCCTGCTGTTCTTCGTCATCCAGCCAATCAGCGCCATCTCGACCGAACTGCACCGGATGGACCCGACCGCCGGCGACCGCCTGCAGATTCCGGCCGGTCACGCCAAGACCGAAATCGGCCGCCTGGTCCGCGACGTCAACGCGCTGGCCGGTCGCCTGGTGCATGCGCTGGACGAGGAGCACGCGCTGCGCCTGCAGCGCGAGATCGACGAACGGAAGTACCACGCCATCTTCGACAACGCCGAAAGCGGCATCTTCATCGTCGACCGCGACGGCCGGCTGGCCTCGTGGAACCCGGCACTCGCCCGCCTGTTCGGGATCGTCGTCAGCGAGCAGGCCGGCGGCAGCATGCGCCTCGACGCGCTACGCTGGGACAAGCCGGAAATCATCGCCGAACTGCTCGACCACGCCTTTACGGCACGCCAGCCAAGCACGCGCGAAGCCTGCCTGGAGCGGACGGACGGCAGCCGCTGCTGGCTCGACATCGTCCTCAGCCCGGTCGGCGACGAGTTGCTGCAAGGCATCGCCCACGACATTTCCGAACTCAAGGCCGCCGAAGCCACCGCCCGCCGCCAGGCGCTGATCGATCCGCTGACCGGACTGGCCAACCGCGCCGGCCTCGAACAGCACCTGAGCAACGCGATCCGCCAGCAACATCGGCAGCCCGGCGCCGGCTTCACACTGATCTACATCGACCTCGACCGCTTCCGGCTGATCATCGAAGGCATCGGCGTCAGCGCCGGCGACGAGATCCTGCGCGCGGTCGCCGGCCGCCTGGGCACGACGGTCAAGCACAACGACATGCTGGCCCGGCTCTCGGCTGACATCTTCGCGGTCATCCTGCTGGCGCTGCACGATGACGAAACGATCGGCCGGGTCACCGAACGCATCATGGCGGCGCTGAACCAGCCCTATCTGGTCGACGGCTCGCCGGTCCAGCTCAGCGCCAGCCTCGGCGTCACCCGTTTCCCGGACGACGGCAACGACGCCCCGAGCCTGCTGCGCAACGCCGAACTGGCCTGCGACAAGGCCAAGGCCGGTGGCGGCCAGCGCAGCGAGTTCTTCGACCCGGCCCTGGCCGAAGCCGCCGAACAACGCCGGCACATGGAAAACGATCTGCGCCAGGCGCTGCGCGAGCAACAGTTCGAACTCTTCTTCCAGCCCATCGTCGATATTGCCGCCGGCCGCGTCGCCGGCGCCGAGGCGCTGATCCGCTGGCGCCACCCGGAGCGCGGCCTGGTGCCGCCGGACCGTTTCATTCCGCTGATCGAACAATCCGGGCTGATCGACGGCCTCGGCCTCTGGGTGCTCGACGATGCCTGCCGGCAACTGGCCGAATGGCAGCGTGCCGGCCGTCCCCATTACCTGTCGATCAACGTTTCCGGCCGCCAGATTCCGCACGGCCTGCCGCCGGCCGCCGTCGCCGAGGCGCTGGCCCGCCACGGCATCCCGGCCAGCCGGCTGGCGCTGGAAATCACCGAGGGCATCCTGCTCGCCAACATCGGCGAAGCCCAGGCCTGGCTGCAGGCGGTGCAGGCGCTCGGCGTGCGCGTCTATCTCGACGATTTCGGCACCGGCTACTCGTCGCTTTCCTACCTGAACCGCTTCCCGCTCGACACGCTGAAGATCGACCGCTCCTTCGTCCAGGACATGGCCACCGGCAACAACGCCCACTCGCTGGTCATCGCCATCGTCGCCATGGCGCGCAGCGTCGGCCTGCAGGTGGTCGCCGAAGGCGTCGAGACCGCCGGCCAGCTGGAAATCCTCAGCGCCATCGGCTGCCAGTACGCGCAGGGCTACTACCTGTCGCGGCCGGTCACCGCCGCCGACTTTCCGGAAGTCGCCAGCGAGATCGACCGCCGCCTCGCCACGCCGGGCGCCTGATTCAGCCGGCGACGGCGGCGCCGATGAAAGCGAAGATGTCCTCTTCGATGATTTCCAGGCCGATCTTCTTGCAATAGCGCCGTTCCTTGGTCGTCGGTTCGCTGATGAACACCCAGCCGGCCGGCTCGGCCGCCGACCAGATGATGTCGGCCATCACCATGCGCTCGGTGTCGCGATTCAGGCGCATGCCGAGCAGCAGATACTGCTTGCCCTTGCGCATCTCCTTGATCTCCGGCGGAATCGAGAAGCCGCCCATGAGCTCGGTGATGAAATCGACGTAATCGGCGTCGGAAGCGATGTAGACGCCTTCCGGGCGCGGCGTGCCCATCGGTTTGAACAGCACCGGCTTGCTCGGGTCGATCGTCGTCACCGGCGCGTAGCTGCTGCCGTCCCAGGCGTAGAGCTTGTAGCGGTAGTCGGTGCCGCCGATGCGGGCGATGCCGACGATCAGTGTGTGCGGCACGGCGGCGTAGGAATCCTGCAGTTGCGTGTCGCGGTTGATGTCGATCACGTAGTTCGGCGCAATTTCCTTCAGCCAGTCGTGCAGCGCGGCACGCGTCCAGACGGTTTCGCCGTAGGTGCGATTGAGGAACTTGGTGACGGTGCTGCGGCCGCGCTTGAGCTCGACGTTCATCGCCGCCCGCGGGAATTCGTACATCAGCTTGGGCGCCATCGGCTTGCCGCCGTTCATGGCGATGATCAGCGAATCGCTGTCGGCCGGCATCGCCGCGCCGCTCGCCGGATCGCGCACGTCGGCCAGGACGCCGGGGCCCAGATAGGGAACGATGCTGCCGTCACGCAGACCGGCCAGCAGTTTTTCACGCAATTCGGGGGTCATGGTTTTTTGCTCTGTGATTTGGGGTAAGGCGGTCAATGCAAAATCCACGCCCAGACAGCAGCGACGGCGCGATGCGGGTTTCGCCGCGCGCCGCCGGCGGCGGCCTGTCGGGTTTGCGACAAACTGGACAAGCCCGTTCCGCTGGCGCAACATCGCTTCATCATAAGAAGCCGGCGCAGCCACCCGGCCGCCAGCGCCAACGGAGAGGCAAACCCGATGCATGCAGCAGAGCGCCCAACGATCCTCGTCGTCGACGACACCCCGGACAATCTGGCGGTGGTCGCCGGCATGCTCGAACACGATTACCGCGTCCGCGTCGCCGCCTCGGGCGAGCGCGGCCTGCGCATCGCCGCCGCCAGCCCCGCTCCCGACCTGATCCTGCTCGACATCATGATGCCGGACATGGACGGCTACCAGACGCTCGAACAACTGCGCGCCAACCCGGCAACGGCAGACATCCCGGTGATCTTCGTCACGGCGATGGACAGCGACGCCGACGAGGCGGTCGGCCTGGCGCTGGGCGCCGTCGACTACATCGCCAAGCCGATCCGCCCGGCGATCCTGCAGGCGCGCATCCGCACCCAGCTCGAGCTGAAGGCGGCGCGCGACCGCCTGGCCCGCGAGAACGAACGCCTGGAAGAAGGCGTTGCCCAGCGCACCCGCGAGATTGAACTGCTGCGCGATGTCGCCCTGCACGCGCTGGCGACGCTCGCCGAAAAACGCGACAACGAGACCGGCAACCACCTGCTGCGCACGCGCTGCTACATCGAACTGCTGATGGACGATCTGGCGCTGCTGCCCGAGTTCACGCCGGAACTGACACCGCTGCGCCGCAAGGTGATCGCCAAGGCGGCGCCGCTGCACGATATCGGCAAGGTCGGCATTCCCGACGAGATCCTGTGCAAGCCCGGCCCGCTGCCGCCGCCGGAATTCGCGATCATGATGCAGCATGCGCAGATCGGTGCCGACGCGCTGGGCGAGGCGATCGGCCGGGTACTTGCCGAACACGCCAGCCAGCCGCAGCCGGCGGGAGAAATCCACTACGCGCTGACCTTCCTCGAGGTGGCCCGCGAGATCGCCGGCTGTCACCACGAGAAATGGGACGGCAGAGGCTACCCGCGCCAGTTACAGGGCGAGGAAATTCCGCTGGCGGCACGCCTGATGGCGCTTGCCGACGTCTTCGACGCGCTGGTCTCGCGCCGCCACTACAAGCCACCCTTCCCGCTCGAACGGGTGGTCGACATCATTCGCGAAGGGCGCGGCACGCATTTCGACCCGCGCATCGTCGACAGCTTCCTCAAGCAGATCGACGCCTTTGCCGAAATCGCCGGCCGCCTCGCCGACCCGCACCCGGCCGACTGAAAGCCGGCGCTTCAGCGCGTTGACAGCGTGACGTCGACGACGCCGCCGATCGCCAGAAATTCGTCCTCGCCCTGCAGCACGCCGGGCAGCAGGCCGCAGTAGAAGAAGATCTTGGTCAGCGGCACCTCGACGGCGAGGATGTAGTCGCCGAACTCGCAGGCCCGCTCGCGGCTGCAGGTGAAGGAACTGAGGTTGTTGAGCAGCAGGGTGTAACGATCGCCCGCGCCGCGCCCCAGGATTTCGTAGTCGGCAACGCGATTGACCCCGCGGTACAGGGTGACATGACGAGCGCCGTTGTGACGCCGCGCCAGTTCGTACTGGCAATAGGTGTAGACGAGGTCGAGCTGGGCTTCCAGCGCGTTCGTCCCGTACAGGCCGCTGGCGCGCATTTCCAGGTAGCGCTGCCAGCTATCGCCGCCAGCCTCGCGCAGCGGCGTGCCATGCCAGCGCGGCAGCAGGCCGAAGCGCGATTCGACCCAGCCCTTGAGCACCGCGCCCTCGCGGCTGTCGGAATCGAAGCTCCAGCCGCGGATCAGGCGCACGTAATTGGCCTTGGCGCGCCCCTTGCGCCGCCCGGTGTAGCCCATTTCCTCGGGCCATTCGAGCTGGAAGCGGACGGTCAGGTAGTCGCGGAAGACGTCGCCGCGCCGCTCGTCATCGTCACCGGCCAGGGCCAGGCGGCGGAACAGGTCGTGATGCAGTTCGGCGACCCCGTCGAGCAGTAGCGGCGACGGATGGCGCTGGTAGGTCAGGCTGCCCAGCACCACCGCCGGCAGGTTGCAGCGATTGATCGGCAGACGTGCCTCGCGTGGCAGGCTCGCTTTGTCGTCACCCCGACACAGGCCGCGCCCATTGTCGCAAACCCGCGCCCCCTCGGACGGCTGCCAGGAAAAATTTTCCATTGAATAATCAGTTATTTGGGTTCTGTCAGTCGACCTGGCACGCTCCGTGCAGAAGGTCAGTCGCGACACTCACCAATCATTTTCAAATCGACTGACAGTTCAAGGAGATTACACCATGGCAAAACTGCGTCAATGCGCCATCTACGGCAAGGGTGGCATCGGCAAGTCCACCACCACCCAGAACCTGGTTGCCGCTCTCGCCGAGTCCGGCAAGAAGGTCATGATCGTCGGCTGCGACCCGAAGGCCGACTCGACCCGCCTGATCCTGCACAGCAAGGCTCAAACCACCGTCATGCACCTGGCTGCTGAAGCCGGTTCGGTCGAAGACCTCGAACTCGAAGACGTCCTGTCGGTCGGTTTCGGCGGCGTCAAGTGCGTTGAATCCGGTGGCCCGGAACCCGGCGTCGGCTGTGCCGGCCGCGGCGTCATCACCGCCATCAACTTCCTGGAAGAAGAAGGCGCCTATGACGAAGACCTCGACTTCGTTTTCTACGACGTCCTCGGTGACGTGGTCTGCGGTGGCTTCGCCATGCCGATCCGCGAAAACAAGGCGCAGGAAATCTACATCGTCTGCTCCGGCGAAATGATGGCCATGTACGCCGCCAACAACATCGCCAAGGGCATCGTCAAGTACGCCAACTCCGGTGGCGTGCGTCTCGCCGGCCTGATCTGCAACAGCCGCAACACCGACCGCGAAGACGAACTGATCATGGCCCTGGCCTCGCGCCTGGGCACCACGATGATCCACTTCGTGCCGCGCAACAACGTCGTGCAACACGCTGAAATCCGCCGCATGACCTGCGTTGAATACGATCCGAGCCACAAGCAGTCCGACGAGTACCGCGCCCTGGCCTCGAAGATCGTCAACAACACCAACTTCGTCATCCCGACCCCGGTCGAGATGGAAGAGCTGGAAGAGCTGCTGATGGAATTCGGCATCATGGAAGCGGAAGACGAGTCGATCGTCGGCAAGACCGCTGCCGAACTGGCCGCCTGATAGTCGCCAACGGGATCGCCGCTGCGGCGGCATCCCGGCAAAGTCTTACCAAACCATCTGTGGCGCCGTGCACGGATAGATGCCGGCGCAACGAAAGGAGTTTCAAATGGCAGCGCTCACCCGCGAAGAATCCGCCGCCCTCATCGCCGAGGTGCTGGAGGTTTACCCCGAAAAGGCCAAGAAGGACCGGGCCAAGCACTTGATGGTCAACGACACCACGCTGGAGTCGTCGAAGAAGTGCATCACCTCCAACCGCAAGTCCCTGCCGGGCGTCATGACCATGCGCGGTTGTGCCTACGCCGGTTCCAAGGGCGTGGTCTGGGGTCCGATCAAGGACATCATCTCGATCTCGCACGGCCCCATCGGCTGCGGCCAGTACGCCCGCGCCGGCCGCCGCAACTACTACGTCGGCACCACCGGCGCCGATGCCTTCTGCGAAATGAACTTCACCTCGGACTTCCAGGAACGCGACATCGTCTTCGGCGGTGACAAGAAGCTGGCCAAGCTGATCGAGGAAATCGAAATCCTGTTCCCGCTGAACAAGGGTATCTCGGTTCAGTCGGAATGCCCGATCGGCCTCATCGGCGACGACATCGAAGCCGTCTCCAAGAAGGCCGCCGCCCAGATCGGCAAGCCGGTCGTGCCGGTGCGCTGCGAAGGCTTCCGCGGCGTTTCGCAATCGCTCGGCCACCACATCGCCAACGACTCCGTCCGTGACTGGATCCTCTCCAACCGCGACGGTCAGGCTTTCGAAACCACCCCCTACGATGTTGCCATCCTCGGCGACTACAACATCGGCGGTGACGCCTGGGCTTCGCGCATCCTGCTCGAAGAAATGGGCCTGCGCGTGGTCGCCCAGTGGTCCGGCGACGGCACCCTGGCGGAAATGGAAAACACCCCGAAGGTCAAGCTGAACCTGCTGCACTGCTACCGCTCGATGAACTACATCAGCCGGCACATGGAAGAGAAGTACGGGATTCCCTGGATGGAATACAACTTCTTCGGCCCGACCAAGATCAAGGAATCGCTGCGCAAGATCGCTTCCTTCTTCGACGACAAGATCAAGGCTGGCGCCGAAGCCGTCATCGAAAAGTACACGCCGATGATGGACGAGGTGATCGCCAAGTACAAGCCGCGCCTGGAAGGCAAGAAGGTCATGCTCTACGTCGGCGGCCTGCGTCCGCGTCACGTGGTCGGCGCCTACGAGGATCTGGGCATGGAAGTGGTCGGCACCGGCTACGAATTCGCCCACAACGACGACTACGACCGCACGATCAAGGAAATGGGCGACGCCACCCTGATCTACGACGACGTCACCGGCTACGAGTTCGAAGAGTTCGTCAAGGCCTGCAAGCCCGACCTGATCGGCTCCGGGATCAAGGAAAAGTACGTCTTCCACAAGATGGGCATTCCTTTCCGCCAGCTCCACTCCTGGGACTACTCGGGCCCGTACCACGGCTGCGACGGCTTCGCCATCTTCGCCAAGGACATGGACCTGACGCTGAACAACCCGTGCTGGAACATGATGAAGGCCCCGTGGGACAAGGCCGCCGTCGCAGCTGAACAGAAGGCTGCCTGATCAGGCGGCAATCCTAAACTTACGCCCGTATCCACGGATTGGTGGTGCGGGCGAAGGAGATCAAGATGCAAACCGTAGAGAAGATCAAGCCGTGCTACCCCTTGTTTCGCGATGACGACTACAAGGCGACCCTGACCAACAAGAAGGCTCAGTTCGAGGAAGGTCATTCCAAGGACAAAGTCTGGGAAATTTTCAACTGGACGACCACCCAGGAATACCAGGAACTGAACTTCAAGCGCGAAGCGCTCACCGTCAATCCGGCCAAGGCCTGCCAGCCGCTCGGTTCCGCCCTGTGCGGTCTGGGCTTCAAGAAGTCCCTGGTGTATATCCACGGCTCGCAAGGTTGCGTGGCCTACTTCCGCACCTACTTCAACCGCCACTTCAAGGAACCGATCGCCTTCATCGCCGACTCGATGACTGAAGATGCAGCCGTGTTCGGCGGTCAGAAGAACGTTCATGAAGGCCTGGCCAACGCCACCAAGCTCTACGGTGCCGAGATGATCGCCATGTCGACCACCTGTATCGCCGAAGTCATCGGCGACGACCTGAACGCCTTCATCAACAACGCGAAGAACGAAGGTCACCTGGACAAGGATTTCCCGGTTCCCTTCGCGCACACCCCGTCCTTCGTCGGCAGCCATGTCACCGGCTGGGACAACATGGAAGAAGGGATCCTGCGCTACTTCACGCTGAACACCATGGAAGGCAAGGTCGTCGGCTCCAACGGCAAGATCAACATCGTGCCGGGCTTCGAGACCTACCTCGGCAACTACCGTGTGATCAAGCGCTACCTGAAGGAAATGGGCGTCGATTACACGATGCTCAGCGATCCGGAAGAAGTGCTCGACACCCCGGCTGACGGCGAATTCCGCATGTACGCCGGCGGCACGACGATGGACGAGGTCAAGGATGCGCCGAACGCCATCACCACCTTCCTGGTCCAGCCGCTGACCTGCGAGAAGACGAAGAAGTTCGTCGAAAACACCTGGAACCACGAAGTGCCGAAGACCAACATCCCGATGGGTGTGGAATGGACCGACGAGTTCCTGATGAAGGTCTCGGAAGCCACCGGCAAGCCGATCGCCGACTCCATCAAGCTGGAGCGTGGCCGCCTGATCGACATGATGACCGACTCGCATGCCTGGCTGCACGGCAAGAAGATGGCCCTCTACGGCGATCCGGACTTCCTGATGGGCATGGTCAAGCTACTGCTGGAATTCGGCATCGAGCCGACCCACATCGTCTGCAACAACGGCAGCAAGAAGTGGGCGAAGGCGATGGAAAAGCTGCTCGCCAGCTCGCCCTACGGCGTCAATGGCAAGGCCTACCCGGGCGCCGACCTCTGGCACCTGCGCAGCCTGTGCTTCACCGACAAGCCGGACTTCCTGATCGGCAACAGCTACGGCAAGTACATCCAGCGCGACACCGTGCATAAGGGCAAGGAATTCGAAGTTCCGCTGATCCGCATCGGCTTCCCGATCTTCGACCGCCACCACCTGCACCGGATGACGACGCTGGGCTACGAAGGCGCGATGTATGTCCTGACCACCCTGACCAACGCGGTTCTCGAACGCCTCGACGACCAGACCCGCGAAATGGGTGTCACCGACTACAACCACGACCTGGTTCGCTAACCCGCCGCCAGGGACCGGGCGGCACCCGCCGCCCGGTCCTGCCACCGGAGTGCCTCATGGCCAACATCATGATTCGCCAGAATGCCGCAGGCGGGCTGGTTTTCTACCTGCCCAAGCGCGACCTGGAAGCTGCCATCGAATCCATCGAGTTCGACACCGCTGAAAAGTGGGGTGGCGTCCTCATGCTGGAGAACGGTGGCAGCTATTACGTTGACCCGATCGCCAAACCCGCCCGCCTGCCCATCTCGGTCCGGGCCAGGCGCCTGGGCGCGGCGGAAGACTGAAGACAGGAGAAACATCATGGCAATGTATATCGATCCCGATATGTGCACCGCTTGCGACGATTGCCGTCCGATCTGCCCGACCAAGGCGATCAAGAAGGGCAAGGTGTTCTACACCATCGACGCCGCCACCTGCACCGAATGCGAAGGCGAAAACGACACGCCGATGTGCGTGAACGTCTGCCCCTCGGGCTGTATTTCGCCCGCCTGAGAGCCGGCAACCGAGCGTCCGGCCCGCCGGGCGTTCCATTACCCGCTTTCACGCCAGGAGATAGTCATGAGCCAACCCGTCGCTTCCCGCGAAGCCGCCTACCGTATCGCACTGGCCGCCAGGGCCCTGGAAGGTCTGGAAGTCCGCGCCCTGGTCAACGCGCTGGCCGAAAAACTCGAGCTGCCGATCACCGAAAGCAAGCTCTCCCGCCTGACCGTCGAGGACTTGCGCGAAATCCTCGCCGGCGACCATGCCGACGAGAACTGCACGGTCGGCGTCAGCCCGGAAGCGCTCAAGGAAACCGTGCGCATCCTCTGGGGCCAGGACGTCGCCGGCAGCGACAAGCCGACCCCGGAGGCCTACCAGGAAGGTGACATGCCCGGCTCGATCCGCGTCGCCATCGCCGCCAACCGCGGCGAAAATCTCGACGGCCACTTCGGGTCCTGCGAGAACTTCCTGATCTACCAGCTCTCGCCGACCGAAATCCGGCTGGTCGACGTGCGCTCCGGCCTCGACGCCGATGCCGCGGAAGACCGCAACGCGGCACGGGCGGCGGTGATCAACGATTGCCAGATCGTCTATCTGCAATCGATCGGCGGCCCGGCGGCGGCCAAGGTCGTGCGTGCCGGCGTCCATCCGCTGAAGAAGCCGAAGGGCGGAGCCGCCCGCGAAGTGCTCGGCGAACTGCAAGGCGCCCTGCTCAACCCGCCGCCCTGGCTGGCGCGGATCATGGGCATCGCCCCCGGCTCGCTCGCCCGCTACGCCGAAGCGCTTGACGCCGAGGAGGCCTGAGATGACCCCCGAACGCCTGGCCGAAGTGGTGAGCGCCGTCGAGCGCGGCGACAACGCCAGCACGCTGCGCGCCAGCTTCAGCGAACTGATCTTCACCGAATGCAGCGAAGACGACATCTCGCCGCGCCTGCAAGCAGTGGCCACCACGCCGGCCGCCCTGATCTACCTGATCACCGGCATCAGCGGCCACTGCCTGGAAGCGACCAGCGACCTGGCGGTTGCCAACGGCGTGATCATCGCCGGCCGCGACAGCGACGAATAAACGCCGCGCAAACGCCGGCTTGTTGCCCTCCAGGGCGCCAGGCCGGCGTTGTCGCATCTACGCCCCGAATTCGTGCGAAGCCGCCAAGCCACCTGTCGCATTCCCCACAAATACCCGACAAACCATTGAAAAACAACGATTTCATGAGTGGCACCAAATTTGCTCATCATGAATGCGTGAGCCAGGAAGGACGTTCCGGAAGAAACCGGCCGCCGATCTGGCAGATGACATCATTCAACCACTCGCGGCCGGCAGCCACCGGCCGGAACACTGCTTAGAAAGGAAGTAGCATGGCTGACTACACCGCGCTGACCCGGGCCGGCAACCCCTGGATTCCGCAATTCGTGACCGCCCTCGACGAGGAAAAGTGCATCGGCTGTGGTCGTTGCTACAAGGTCTGCCCGCGCGACGTGCTCAACCTCATCGACTCCGACGAGGATGACGACGAGGACGAAAGCGCCGCCGCCAAGATGACCCTGAAGGATCTCGGTGACTGCATCGGCTGCAGCGCCTGCGGTCGGGTCTGCCCGAAGAACTGCTTCAGCTACGAAGCGCTCGCCGCCTGAGCCGGACCATGGGTTGCCGGTCCGTCCGGCAGCCCGCCTTCTCATCCCGCCAGGAACAGGCCGCGATCATGGCCGAGCCGCCAAACCAGAAAGCCGTTGCCAACGGCCTGTGCGCCCATTGCCCACTGTACCCGTCCTTTCTTGAGGCGGGTCGCTGCCAGCCGGGCGAGGCCTGCATCCGTGCCCACAGCGGCCGGCAGATCGACCGTTTCCTGCGCCGCAACCCGGACGAGGCCGAGCACTACCTCGACGACATCTTCTGGGAACGCCGCGCCATCGCCGCACGCCACGCGCCGGTCGACCGCATCTTCCGCCTCAAGAGCGACAGCGACGAAGTCGTTCGCCGCGTCGTCGCCAGCCGCCTGCCGGTCGACCAACTGGCGGCGATGGCCAGCGACCCCGACCGCGAAGTCCGCCTGTCGGTGGCCGCCCGCCTGCCGGAAGAACAATTGCCACAGTTGATCGACGACGCCGACTACCTGATCCGCGCCACCGTCGCCCGCCGCCTGCCGCACGGCCAGCTCTCGCGCCTGGCCAAGGACCCGGAACGCGAAGTGCGCAAGGTCGTCGCCAGCCGCCTGCCAGCCTTCGCCCTGCACCTGCTGGCCGACGACCCGGAACCGGAAGTGCGCGCGCTGGTCGCCGAGCGCGCCTTGCCCGGCCTCGCCATCGCCTTGCTCGGCGACCCCGAGTGGTGGGTGCGCCTGGCCGCCATCGACAACGTCCCACCCGAACAACTGGCCGCGCTGGCCGACGACCCGGAACCCGAAGTCCGGGCCGCCGCCCTCGCCCGCCTCAGCCCCACCACCGCCGTCCGCCCCGAGGAAAGAACATGAGCAAGGAAAGCACCGCCTGGACCGAATACTGCAAGTCGCTGTCGCCTGCCATTGCCGGCGCCTGCGCCAGGACCACGGTCAGCGCCGGCCCGACGGCGCTGGTCAAGGCGCTCGACACGGCGCTGGAAGACTGGAAATTCCGCCACGCCTTTGCCCGCGGCGGCTGGTACCGCCTGGGCGGCGTCGTCGACGGCAGCGGCGAACGCGTTTCCGACAATCTCGAGACCTGGCTGGAACAGGAACTCGCCGCCCGCGACGGCGACATCGACCTCCTGGTCGACGATTACGCCGACCAGGAACTCTACGCCACCCGTCTGGTCGGCCAGACCCATTACCTCACCGCCTGCGTCGGCGACGCCCACGAAGACTTCCTCCTGCTCGAAATCGAGGATCTCCAGGAAATGCGCGCCCACCGCCTGTTTGTCGGCGAGCCGGGCTCGCTCGAGGAGTTGACCGATCCGCGCAGCGGCAGCGAGAAACTGCAGCCGCTCGATCTGCCTTTCTACACTTTCCGCCGCCTGCAGCACATCGGTGCCCTGCTGCAGCGCATGCTGGTCCAGAAACCGGAAGCAGCGCCGATCCACCGCATGTTCGAGGACTGGACCAAGAGCAGCGCCGGGCAGACCAGCGCCTACAGCAACCACTGGGTGATCGCCACCCGCGAACACCTCGACCGCTATCAGCAACCGATCATCCGTGCCCAACCGATCGCCACCCTGGCCGGCGAGCCGCCGACTTTCGGCGCGGCAGCGACGACCCGCCAGCTCGAACTGCACCAGGCGCTGACTCAGTTCGACCGCGGCGTCGGCTTCCCGATGGCCTGGTATTTCCACATGCTGACCAGCAAGGCCGTCCCGCACTGGGTGGCGCAGGCGGTCATCGAGGACGCACTCGACGGCTATGCCTACCTGCCGCCGCGCGACCTGGAAGTGGTCCGCCACTGGCTGCACGCGCCCTACACGCTATAGGACCACCCGCCACCGACGCCCCGGTCGTGACCCGGCCGGGGCGTCGTCGCGTTGACCGCCGGCGCCGTGTAGGAATCACGACATGACATTGACAATGTCACTCAAAGAAAAACAATAACTCAATTAAATCAACAATATAAAAGCTGGCACCGGGCTTGCTAATAAAGCAGCAAGGAGCCATCCATGACCCAGCCCTTCATCACCATCAACGACACCACGCTGCGCGACGGCGAGCAATCCGCCGGGGTTGCCTTCTCGCTCGACGAGAAGCTGGCGATCGCCCGCCGCCTCGACGCCATCGGCGTCCCCGAGCTGGAAGTCGGCATCCCGGCGATGGGCGAGGAAGAGCGCGCGTCGATCCGCGCCGTCGCCGGCCTCGGCCTCAACCCGAAGCTGATGGTGTGGAGCCGCATGCACCCCGAGGACATCGCCGCCTGCCGCGACCTCGGCGCCCACCTGGTCGATATCTCGGTGCCGGCTTCCGAACAGCACCTCGCCTACAAGTTGAAGCGCGACCGCCAATGGCTGCTGCGCGAACTGCCGAAGTACATCGGCGCCGCCCGCGACCTCGGCCTCGACGTCGGCGTCGGCTGCGAGGACGCCTCGCGCGCCGACCCTGACTTCCTCTGCGCGCTGGCCGAAGTGGCCGAACGCAGCGGCGCCCGTCGCCTGCGCTTCGCCGACACCCTGGGCATCCTTGAGCCATTCACCACCTTCGACCGGATCGCCCGCCTGCGTGCCAATACCGGCCTCGAAATCGAGATGCACGCGCACGACGACATGGGGCTGGCCACCGCCAACACGCTGGCCGCCTGCAAGGCCGGCGCGACGCACGTCAACACCACGGTCAACGGGCTGGGCGAACGCGCCGGCAACGCGCCGCTGGAAGAAGTCGTGCTCGGTCTGAAGAAATTGCACGGCATCGAAACCGGCGTCGAACTGCGCGGTTTTCCGGCGCTCTCGGCGCTCGTCGCCAGCGCTTCCGGGCGTGCCGTGCCCTGGCAGAAGAGCGTCGTCGGCGCTGGCGCCTTCACGCACGAAGCCGGCATCCATGTCGATGGCCTGCTCAAGCATCCGGACAACTACCAGGGTTTCGACCCGCAGGAAGTCGGCCAGGCGCACCGCATCGTGCTCGGTAAGCATTCCGGTTCGCGCGCCGTGCAGGTGGTCTATGCCGGCCTCGGCGTCGACCTCGACGAAGCCCAGGCGCAGGCGCTGTTGCCGCAGGTGCGCGCTTTCGTCGCCAGCCACAAGCATCCGCCCGAGACGGCCGACCTGATCGGCCTGCTCGCCTCCCTCAGGAGCCCGCTCCATGTCTGACACCCTGACCATGACCGCCCCCACCGTTCCCGCACCGGGCCTGCGCGCCACGCTCCGTGAAGACCTCGCCTGCGTTTTCGAACGCGACCCGGCGGCCCGCTCGACGCTCGAGGTGCTGACCACCTACCCCGGCCTGCACGCCATCCTCGCCTACCGCGTCGCCCACCGCCTGTGGCATGGCGGCTGGCGCTACGCGGCGCGCTTCCTCTCCTTCTTCGCCCGCATGCTGACCAACGTCGACATCCACCCGGGGGCGACGATCGGCCGCCGCTTCTTCATCGATCACGGCGCCTGCGTCGTGATCGGCGAAACCGCCGAGATCGGCGACGACGTCACGCTCTACCACGGGGTCACGCTGGGCGGCACCTCGTGGCGCAAGGGCAAACGCCACCCGACGCTGGAAAACGGCGTCGTCGTCGGCGCCGGCGCCAAGATTCTCGGGCCGATCACGATCGGCGAGCGGGTCCGCGTCGGCGCCAACTCGGTGGTGGTCAAGAACGTCCCGGCCGACCGCACCGTGGTCGGCATTCCCGGCCGCATCGTCGATACCCGCGCCGCGCGCAAGCCGGGCAGCATCGACCTCGAACACAACGTGCTGCCCGACCCGGTGGCACGCTCGATCGCCTGCCTGATCGAACGCATCGAGACGCTGGAAAAGGAACTGGCGACGCTGCGCCACGAACCGGCGCCGCACACCGCCAGCGACTGCCAGACCTGCAGCGCCGGCGACCTGTGCTGCGAGAGCGAGGCGATGCACTGACATGGACCTGCTCGATTTCGCCGACGACACGCTGTACTTCGAGGAGCCGCTGGCGGCTGAAGCCGCCGCGCTCCTTGTCCAGGCGGCCAGCGAATACGGCGAACCGGCCGCCGAACTGTCGCTGCTGCGCGCCCACCTGCTGGCTCCGGACAGCCTGACCGTGCTGGTCGGCATCTACCGCTACTACTTCTACCAGCACCGTCTGGAAGACGCGCTGCAGGTCGCCGAACTCGCCATGCAGCTCTCCGGCCGCCGGCTCGGCCTGCCGGCCTGGGAGCGTATCGACGAAACGCGGCTGGCCGCCGCCGCCGCCAGCTCCTTCGGCATGCTGCGCTTCTACCTGCTAGCGCTGAAGGCGGCCAGCGTCGTCCTGCTTCGTCTCGGCCGCATCGCCGATTCCCGCCAGCGCCTGTGCAAGTTGGCCGCGCTCGACAGCCGCGACCAGCTCGGCGCCGGCAAGCTGCTCGAAGTGGTCGACGCCTTCCGTGGCAACACGGAAGACGAAGAGAACATTCCCGATTTGAAACTTGTTGCAGCCTGAGGAGGCATCATGGAAGACACCCTGACCCTAGCCGAAGCGATGGAAGACCTGGTCTCCGCCGAAGACTTCCTGGACTATTTCGAAATCCCCTACGACGCCTCGGTGGTCCATGTAAACCGCCTGCACATCCTGCAGCGCTTCCACGACTACCTGGCCCGTCAGGCGCCCAACCTGCCGCCGGAAGAGGAACAGCAGCGCGCCATCTACCGCCTCTGGCTGGAACGCGCCTATCTCGACTTCACCGTCTCCGACGCGCTGACCGAGAAGGTCTTCGCCGTCTTCCAGCACGTCGCCACGCCGGAAGGTGGCATGAGTTCCTTCGTCTCGCTGGACAAGGTCTTCCGGCAATGAGACCACGCTGGGAATATGGCGACACCGTGCGCCTGATCCGCAACGTGCGCAACGACGGCACCTACCCTGGGCTCGACCCCGGCGAGCCGCTGGTGCGCCGCGGCAGCACCGGCGTCGTCGTCGATGTCGGCACCTTCCTGCAGGATCAGATCATCTACTCGGTGAACTTTCTCGAACTGGGCAAGATCGTCGGCTGTCGCGAGGAAGAGCTGATCGACATCGACGAAACCTGGACGCCGTCGCGTTTCGAATTCCGCGAGAAGGTACGCAGCGCCCGCCAGCTCGCCGTGGACGGCAAGGTCCTGGTCGAACTCGGGGCGATCGGCGAAGTCATCAAGGTGATCCGCGACGCGCCGGGCGGCGTTGCCTATCACATCCATTTCGACAGTCTGCCGGGGCGCCTGCTGCAAATCCCGGAAGCTACCCTGGAACCCCTTGTCGACGGGGAGTAAGACCATGTTGCATGCCTATCTCGAACTGAAACTTTCCTGGGAACTGTTTCAAAAGGGGCCGGAAACGCTCAGCGACCCGGAGCGCAACCGCCTCAGCGAAGTGGCAACCCGCCAGGACGGCATCGAACAGCGCATCCTGGCCAGTCCGCAGGCAACCCACGTGATGGTGCCGGGACCGACGCTGCAGACCCGCATCGCCGAGATTCGCGGCCGCTACCCGGATGCCGACGCCTTCGCCCAGGATCTCGAGCGCATCGGGCTCAGCGAAGCCGAGCTGGAGAAGGCGGTCGCCCGCGACCTGCGCGTCGAAGCCGTGCTCGACCGCGTCGCCGCCGCCGAAGCGCCGGTCAGCGAGGTCGACGCGGAAATCTACTACCGCCTGCACCAGGACGCCTTCGACCGGCCGGAAGCGCGCCGCCTGCGCCACATCCTGATCACCTACAATTCCCCGCAACAGGCCGCCGAGGCCCGCAAGACGCTGGAAAAGCTACGCACGACGGCGCACGAGCGCGAGAAATTCGCCGCCGCCGCGCTGCGCCACTCGCAGTGTCCGACCGCGCTCGAAGGCGGACTGCTCGGCGTCGTCCGCCGCAAGCAACTGTTCCCGGAGCTCGAAGCGGCGGCCTTTGCCCTGGCCGAGGATGGCATCAGCAGCGTGCTCGAATCGGAAGTCGGCCTGCACATCCTGCGTTGCGACGAAATCCTGCCCAGCGGCCTGCTACCCTTCGCCGAGGTGCGCGAGCGCATCATCGAACGCCTCACCGACAAACGCCGCCGGGAAGCGCAGAAACGCTGGATCAGCGGTCTGCTGGCGCAGCGTCGCCAGGCTTGAGTTCGGCCGCGAAGTCGGCTTCGACCCGGTTGCGGCCGGCCTGCTTGGCCCGGTAAAGCGCCTGATCGGCGCGCCGCAGCGGCTGCTCGTGACTGCTGTCGCCGGCCCGGAACAGGGTGACGCCGATGCTGATGGTGACCGTGATGGCGCCGGCACTGGTAGACGCCGCCTCGTTGGCGACGTTCTGGCGCAGGCGCTCGGCAGCGGCAAGCGCGGCCACCTCGTTGTCACCGGGCAAAAGCACGGCGAACTCCTCGCCCCCCAGGCGACCCGCGATATCGACGCGGCGCAGCGAACGGCGCAGAACCTCGGAAAAATGGCGCAGCACCTCGTCGCCGACGGCGTGGCCCCAGGTGTCGTTGACCCGCTTGAAGCAGTCGAGGTCGATCATCAACAAGGCCACGTGGTGCCCATTGCGCTGCCAGCGACTGATCTCGATGCCGAGCAGTTCGAGGAAATAACCACGGTTGTTCAGTCCGGTCAGCGTGTCGGTCCGGGCCAGCCGGGTCAATGCGGCTTCCTTCTCCTTGAGTTCGCCGATGTCGTGAAAAACGACGACGGCACCGCCATAGCCCAGACCTTCGCGGATCGGCGACACCGTCATGCGCACCGGGAAGATGCCGCCGTCGCTGCGGCGCAGCCATTCCTCCTGGGTCCGCGTCTGACCGTCGCCCAGGGTCAGCGCCACCGGACAGGCCGCCTCCTCGCAAGGCTGCCCATCCGGACCGCGCAGATGAATCAGCGCGTGCAGGCGCTGGCCGATCACGGCGTCCTGCGCATAGCCCAGCATCTTCTGCGCCGCCGGATTGATGAAGGTGACCACCTGTTCGCGATCGACCCCGAAAATCCCCTCGCCGGCGGTGCGCAGCAGCACCTCGTTCTGATGCAGCAATTCGGCGATGCGCGCCGTCTGCCCGGCGAGCTGGTTCTGCCATTCGCGGCGCGAGGCGCTGACCAGGAAAAACAGCAGCAACTGCGTCACGAGATAGGCGATCAACAGGTTCTGGAAGGCTCGCTGCTTGAATTCGCGCGTGCTCGCGATGATGCTGCCGACGTCCTGCCAGATCAGCACCGAACCGATCGCCGGTCGCGCCGGATCGAGACGCCCCGGGTAATCGCGCAGGGGAAAGCGGATCAGCTGGAAATCATGGCCATCATGGCGCAGCAGATCGCTGCGGAAACTGCCGCCGTACTCGGGCAGCGCGCTGGCCGCCATCCACTCGGCCAGCTCGCCGCGCGAGGCGGCCAGCAGGTAGCAGCAGGCGCCCGGCTGCTCTTTCGGGGCCAGCGGCCGGTAGTTCTCCCACATCGCTGCGGTGACCGCCTGCGGATCGAGCAGTACGCCGAAGCCGACCGCGGTGCGCTCGCTCAAGCGCTGGATGTAACCGTCGAAAGCGATGCCGATTTCCAGCAAGCCGACGAGATTCTCGCGCCCGTCCGGCAAACGATCGAGCACCGGCGCCGCCCCGCGGATGCCGGCAAAAGCGCGGCCAGTCTCGAAACCGCTGGCCACTTGCCGCAACTCCTCGACGTTACGCAACAGGTAACGCAGTTCGCCCAGGCTGTCGCCGAACTGCGTCGGCGCGTGAAAACGCAGGAAGGAAGTGAGGTCCGGCAACAGATACTGCATCTGGCGGACACCGACCTCCCGTTGCAGGTAGTCCCACTGCTGCTGCCGGTGCGCCGCCAACGCGGCGCGCACCGCGGCCGCCCGCGCACCGCCGGCAGCACCGCCCTCGGCCGCCACCGCCTCGCCAGCGGCACGCATCAGGCGGATCGTCTCCGGATCGGCGGCGATCGTCCCGGCCAGCGCCATCATCTGCTGCTCGAGTTCGCCCTGCGACAACTCGTAAGCTGTTTTCAGGCGCCTCGCTTCGCTCTCCAGGCTTTCCGCCAGACGACCATCGGCGAGGCGCGCGCCAAACAGCGCGACACCGGCAAAAACCGACATCAGCAACAGACTGGCCAACGCGACGATGACGCGATAGGACATGGCTTCCGGATGGCAGAAAATGAACTCGGTCCATTATAGGCACCGGCCCTCCGGTCGCAATTGAAGTTTTTTGCCGAAAAGTCTCACCAAGCCGGGGTTTCAACAGCCGGTGGCGGTGGCGGCGGCTCCGGCAACCAGCTACCGCTGGCCAGGTACACGGCGAGCCCGGCAATCGCCAGGGCGACAAGCAGCGCCAGCCAGCCTCCACCTTGCGCTGTCTCGCCCTCGTTCACTTCCTTCCAGCCGGTGAGCATCGGCTTGACCAGGTTGTCCTTCTTCACCCGGGCATAGAAGACGATCGCCGCGATGTGCAGCGCCACCAGCAGGATCAGCAGGTTGACCACGGCCTTGTGCCAGCCGGTCGCCACGTTGCTCAGATCACGGCCGACCAGATCGAAGAGCGGGCCGACGAAGGCGATGTCATCGTTGGCCACGAGGCCGGTCAACAACTGAATGCTCAGCAGGCCGAGCAGGGCAAACACCGACAAGGCCCCCAGCGGATTATGGCCAACGCCACGATGGCCGCGGCGCAGGTAGGCGGAAATCCGCGCCGGCGTCGGGAAGAACTGGCCGAAGCGGGCATAGGTCGAGCCGGCGACGCCCCAGACCAGGCGGAAGGCGATCAGTCCGGCGAGCCCGACGCCAATCCTGCCATGCCAGTCGATCAGGTTGCCGCCTACCTTACCGGTTACCACCAGAGCGAGCACCGCCAGCACCAGTAGCCAGTGGAAGAGACGGGTCGGCAGATCCCAGACCCGGATTTTCTTGCTGTTCATTGCATACCTCTTTTCGTATTCCTTCGCGCCAAACGACAAGGGCGCCTCGCGGCGCCCCGATCCCTGCGTTCAGAACGCCGGAACCTTACTTGTTGTCCTTGCGGTAATCGTCGTGACAGGCCTTGCAGCTACCGCCGACCTTGCCGAACGCCGTCTTCACCGCTGCCGCGTCGCCGCTGGCGGCAACCTTGGCCAGCTCGTTGGCGGCCTGGTTGAAATCGCCAGCCAGTTTGCCGACCTTGGCGCCATCGGTGAACAGTTCGGGCTTGACGCGGGTTTCGGCCCAGCCCTTACCCTTGTCGCTGCCCGGCACATAAAGCGCGCCCATGCCGGAATTGGCGATCGCCTGAATGACGTTGGCGGCCTTGACCACCTCATCCTTGTTGTAGGTACCGTCGAGGTTGGCCTTGATCCGACCCATGCTCCAGCCCATCGTGGCATATGCCGACTGGCGCCACTTGATGGCATCCTCGACCTTGACCTGAGCGTGAGCGGTGGCGACGGTTGCGGTGGCGACCAAGGCTAGCAGCAACTTGCGTTTCATCGTGTAATCTCCGTTGTGTTGAAGGAAAATGATTGATTGAGCGAACCACTACTCCCCCGAAGTTCCCCGGCGATTATACGCGCCCGCCCAGGCTCCGGAGAGAAGGCTCGCTGAGTGATATTCACGAAAACGTTGAACGAATTCGAACGATAGGCCAATGGCAAACCTGAACCGGGCCCGCAACGCAGCGCCAAATCGACTTCCGCGCTAAGCTGGCGCAACAACATCCTGCCGGAGTACGCATGAAACGTGACGCCAACTGCCCGCTCTGCGGCGCCAAGCTTCCCTCCTCGGCCTGGCTCGACGCCTGTGACGAACTGCTCGACGGCGAACACGGCATCCTCGCCGCCCGCTGCCCGGCCTGCCAGGGCCGCCTCGAAGTCCTGGCGCAAACCGGCAGCCTGCAACTCGGCTACCGCAACGGCAACAATTTCACCGCTGCGCTCAGCCTCGACTATCCCGGACTACAGGTCGAAATCGCCGACGGTCGGCTCCACCTGCGGGCGGAGGAGCGGGAGTGGGTATTTGTCGAAGCGGAGGACTGAGCGGGTTCCGCACCTGACGCGTGGGCGTCTTTGGTTGATTAACCGTTGGGTTCCGCCGCTGACCGGCGGGCGTACTTTCTTCTTGTTTCGCCAAGAAGAAAGTAGCCAAAGAAGAAGGCGACCCTAGGTCGGCGCCCGCTGCGCGTGTGCCCTGCGCTACTCGGCCTTGGCGGGGGCTGCGCAACTCGGGGCTTTGCCCCTCAGACAGTGCTCGCCCTTGATCCGCCAACGCCTGCGTTGCTCGGCGCCTCCCAAGGGGCCCGGAAAACCGAGCGGAACGGAAACATACAAGGTTTAAACCTTGGCCATTCAGCAGAGACGCCTTTCGGGGCCCCCATGTGGAGCGCCGAGCAACGGAGAAGGGCCGGGGGCAGTCGGCGAGCACTGTCTGAGGCCCGCAGGGCCGAGTTGCGCAGCCGCCCGGCCCTTCGAGTAGCGCAGGGGAGTCGGCGCAGCCGACCGCGCAACCTGGGGTGGCTTTTTCTTTGGCTACTTTCTTTTTTCCACAAAAAAGAAAGTACGCCCGCCGGTCAGCGGCGGAACCAAGCGGTTCAACAACCAAGCACGCCCGCGCGTCAGGCGCGGAAAACAGCGCATCAGCAAGAAAATCAAAAATCAGGAAGCCTGAAACACAAAGGACAGCTTTTCAATCTTCCCGAATTCGATCTGCTGCTCCAGCGGAATACGAAAATACTTCCCTTGCTCCGCATCCAGCGCAAACGGGATCTTCGTCCTGCCGATCTCCTTGTCCAGCACGTCGTACACCGTGACCTTGAGCAACCCTGCCACCTTCCGTTCGGCGACGAGATAGGCGTCGATGCCGCGACTCTCGAGTTCCGTCCCCGGCGGCGTTTCCTGGACCGCCGTCACTTGAAACCCGGCCGCCGCCAGCGACGCATCGTTGACGACACGCTTGTCGGATTTCGCGACGCCTTTCTTGACCCCGCTTACGATGCTGCCAAGGCCGCTGGTCACGGATTCGGCCGCTGCGCCTCCCTTTTCTTCGAGCGCGGCGCCGACCCCTTTGACGAGATCGATTTTCTCCGATGCCATTTCCTTGCCCTTTTCTTCCGCTGTCTTCGATGAACAGCCAAGCGTCATGCAGCAAAAAAACACCGAAAACGCGGTCAGAACGACCTTGCCCCGTAGATCACGAAATTCCACACTGCCTCTCCCTGATAAAAATTATCGAATCGGCATTATGAAATAAAACCCGGGATCAGGGATGCACCGCGGACATCAATCCCCGGGCGCCGCGGCTATCACACCGCGAACACGTGCTTCACCCGCAAGGCCGGCGCGCCGGCCTCGATCTGCAGCAGGCGGGCGATGTTCGGGTGCTTGCCGGGGTTGGCGCGCTCGTCTTCGCCATGCTCGGCAAAGATTTCGATGCCCTTCTTTGCGGCTTCGGCGTTGATCGAACCGTAGGTCTGGGCGAGGTGGTTGTAGACGGCGAGCGAGCCCTGGCTGCCGGCCTTGTTTTCGATGCTGGCGACGACATTGCCGTCGGCGTCGAGCAGGTTGAGCGCGGCAAGGTGGGTGATACCGGGGAGTTTCTTGAGGTTTTCAGCGAAAGACATGGCAATCGGGATCAGGAAGAGGAAGAAGCGCGCCGCCAGCCGATCACCGCGCCCAGCGCGGCGAGGACAAGGGGCAGCGCGAGCAGCAGCGCCTTGACGGAAACCGCGTGCTCGCCCTGGGCCAGCAGCACGGTAACCAGCAGCAGTCCCAGCGCCAGACCGCCGACACCGCCCTTCAACGCGCTGCTGCTCACGCGCAGGCGGGCGATGCGACGCAGGGTGGCGCAATTCGGGCAGACGGCGGCGCCGTCCGGCGATTCGCCGCCGCAGTCGGGACAGGCCATCAGATGCGCTTGGCCAGTTCGGCGGCCTTGCCGGTGTAATCCCACGGGGTCAGCTTGAGCAGCTCGGCCTTGGCGGCTTCCGGAATGTCCAGCGTCGAGACGAAAGCCTGCATGCCGTCGCGCGAGACGCGGGTGCCGCGGGTCAGTTCCTTGAGTTTTTCGTAGGCGTTGGGCACGGCGTAGCGGCGCATCACCGTCTGGATCGGCTCGGCGAGCAGTTCCCAGTTGGCGTCGAGGTCGGCCTTCATCAGGTCGGTGTTGATTTCCAGCTTGCCCAGGCCCTTCAACAGCGAGTCGTAGCCGAGCAGCGTGTAGCCGAGGCCGACGCCCATGTTACGGAGCACGGTGGAGTCGGTCAGGTCACGCTGCCAGCGGGAGATCGGCAGCTTCTCGGCGAGGTGCTTGAGGACAGCGTTGGCCAGGCCGAGGTTGCCTTCGGAGTTCTCGAAGTCGATCGGATTGACCTTGTGCGGCATCGTCGACGAGCCGATTTCGCCAGCCTTGACCTTCTGCTTGAAGAAACCGAGCGAGATGTAGCCCCAGACGTCGCGGTCGAGATCGACCAGAATGCTGTTGGCGCGCGCGAAGGCGTCGAACAGCTCGGCCAGCGCGTCGTGCGGCTCGATCTGGATGGTGTAGGGATTGAAGGTCAGGCCGAGCGATTCGACGAACTTCTTGGCGAAGCCTTCCCAGTCGTAGCCGGGGTAGGCGGCGAGGTGGGCGTTGTAGTTGCCGACCGCGCCGTTGATCTTGCCGAGCAGCTCGACGCCGGCGATGCGGGCGCGGGCACGTTGCAGGCGGTAGGCGACGTTGGCCATTTCCTTGCCCATCGTCGACGGGGTGGCCGGCTGGCCGTGCGTGCGGCTCATCATCGGGATGTCGGCGTAGGCATGGGCCAGTTCGCGCAGCTTCTCGATGACCTGGTCCAGCGTCGGCAGCATCGCCTGTTCGCGGGCGCCCTGGCACATCAGCGCGTGCGACAGGTTGTTGATGTCTTCCGAGGTGCAGGCGAAGTGGATGAATTCGCTGACCTTGACCACTTCGGCGTTACCCTTGGTGTTGCCCTTGATCCAGTATTCGAGCGCCTTGACGTCATGGTTGGTGGTCGCTTCGATGGCCTTGACCTCGGCCGCCTGGGCCGGGCCGAAATTGGCGACCAGGGCGTCGAGTTCGGCGATGGTGGCCGGCGAGAAGGCGGCAATTTCCGTGAAATGCGGCTCGGCGGCAAGGGCCTTCAGCCATTCGATTTCGACCTTGAGGCGGGCCCGGATCAGGCCGAATTCGGAGAAGTGTTCGCGCAGCGCATTGACCTTGCCGGCATAGCGGCCATCAAGCGGGGAAAGCGCGGTCAGGGGGTTGAATTCCATGGAAGCATCCTTATCGTTAAGGGCAGGATTTTACCCGCCCGACCGCACCCTGCGCCATACGCTATAATTGCGCACCCCAATCCCAGAGCCTGTAATGAAGCTGATCGGTTCGCACACCAGCCCCTATACCCGCAAAGTACGGGTCGTACTGGCGGAAAAGAAGAAGGAATACGAGTTCATCGTCGACCACCCGCGGAGTCCGGACAGTTCGGTACCCGACCTCAATCCGCTGGGACGCATCCCGACCCTGCTGCTCGACGACGACACGGCACTGTTCGATTCCCGCGTGATCGTCGAGCACATCGACAACATCACGCCGAACAACAAGCTGTTGCCGGCGCCCAACCGCGAACGCACCGAGGTCAAGCGCTGGGAGGCGCTGGCCGACGGATTGTGCGACGCCGCCGTCAGCGCCGTGATGGAAGGCCTGCGCCCGGCCAACGAACAGAGCCCGGACTGGATCGCCCGCCAGCGCGACGCGATCGCCCGCACCCTGCGCTTCATGGAAACCCACCTCGGCGACAAGAGCTACTGCATGGGCACCCATTTCTCGCTCGCCGACATCGCCGTCGGCGTCGCCCTCGGCTACCTCTGCCTGCGCTTCCCCGACCTCGACTGGGCGACCGACCACCCGAACCTGGCCCGCCTCTACGAGAAGCTGATGCAGCGCCAGTCGTTCATCGACACCATACCAGTCGTCTGACCCCGGAAGCACTGTGGAACAAAGGCGCCGACAGGCGCCTTTTTTTCGAACTCGCGTCCCGCGGTGAGGTCAACCTGGCATTCCGGAGACAGGTAGCCCCATGAACCGCAAACTCAATTCCCTGTGCATCGCCCTCGCTGAGCGCGACCCGGAGACGCGCAGCCACTCCGACCGGGTGGCCGACCTGGCGCTTGAACTGGGGCGCCATATCGCGCTGCGCGACGACGAGCTCGACCTGCTGGCGCTCGGCGCCTGCCTGCACGACATCGGCAAGATCGGCATTCCCGACCGCGTCCTGCTCAAGCCGGGACGCTTCGAGCCGGCGGAAAGGGAGACGATGCGCCAGCACACGCTGATCGGCGAACGCATCGTCCGCGCCGTCGACGACGAGCGGGCGCCGGAGCTGGCAGCGCTGGTCCGTCATCATCACGAGAATTTCGACGGCTCGGGCTACCCGGACGGTCTGCGCCATACCGACATTCCGCTGACGGCGCGGGTACTGGCACTGGCCGACAATTACGACGCGCTGGCGACCAGCCGCCCCTATCACCCGGGGCGGCCACACCGGGAAATCATCGACATCCTGGCCGGCCCGGACGCCGAGAAGTTCGACCCCGACCTGCTGCACGCCTTCTGCCACGTCATCGAGCATTCGCCCCGACGCGCCGGCTGAGCCGCTTCAGCGGATGACACCGCCGCCCAGGCAGACCCGGCTTTCGTAAAGCACCACCGACTGGCCGGGGGTGAGCGCCCATTGCGGCTCGGCGAAGCGGATTTCGCAACTTTCGCCATCGACGCGCTCGACCTCGCAGGGCTGGTCGGCAGTCCGGTAGCGCGGCTTGGCGGTGTACACCCAATGGGTGTGTGGCGCCTGTCCGGACACCCAGCTCAGTTGCTCGGCGATCAGGTCGTCGCGCAGCAGCGCCGGATGGTCGTGGCCCTGGACGACGTAGAGCACGTTCTTTTCCATGTCCTTGCCAGCGACGAACCAGGCGTCGTGGTCGCCACCACCGGCCTGCCCCTTCTCCTTCAGGCCGCCGATGTGCAAGCCCTTGCGCTGGCCGATGGTGTGATACATCAGGCCGTCGTGGCTGCCCAGCACCTTGCCGTCGTCGAGACGGCGGATTTCGCCCTGCTTCGGCGGCAGGTAGCGACTGAGGAAGTCCTTGAACGGCCGTTCGCCGATGAAGCAGATGCCGGTCGAATCCTTCTTGGTGGCGACGTGCAGGCCCTCGGCCTCAGCGATTTTCCTGACCTCGCGCTTGTAGATGTCGGCCAGCGGGAACAGCGTCTTCGACAGCTGCGCCTGGTTCAGGCGGTAGAGGAAATAGCTCTGGTCCTTGGTCCCGTCCTCGGCTTTCAGCAACTGGTATTCGCCATTGAATTCGCGCACACCGGCGTAGTGGCCGGTGGCGATCTTCTCGGCGCCGAGCTGCAGGGCGTGGTCGAGGAAGGCCTTGAACTTGATCTCCGAGTTGCACAGGATGTCCGGGTTCGGCGTCCGCCCGGCCTGGTATTCGCGCAGGAACTCGGCGAACACGCGCTCGCGGTACTCGGCGGCGAAATTGACCACCTCGACGTCGATGCCGATGACGTCGGCGACGCTCATCACGTCAACCAGATCCTGGCGCGACGAGCAGTATTCGTCGTTGTCGTCGTCTTCCCAGTTCTTCATGAACAGGCCGATCACCTTCCAGCCCTGGCGCTTCAACAACAGCGCCGCGACCGACGAATCGACGCCGCCGGACAATCCCACTACCACGGTTCCCTTAGACATCGGGCCCAGCCCCTTTCTTCCATTCTTCCAGCGGCAGGATCACCGCCGGTTCTCCGTTGTTCACAAACCAGCTATCGACGACGTAGCGGCCGCCGCCCTTTTCCTCGATCACCGCCGACCAGTGGTTGGCAATCACGCCCAGCAGGTAACGCGGCTCCGCCGCCAGCACCCGATGCCAGCGCAGGTAGCCGAGGCGTTGCAGCATTTCCAGCAGGCGCGTCGTCGAGGTCGAATGGTCGATGCAATCCATCTTCCCCGGCGCGTCGCTGTCGGCATAGTTGCCTCCCCGGTCTTCACGCACCGGCGACTGTTCGCCAGCCCAGCGATAGAGGCGACCGACGACCTTGCCCAGGATGATGCGCTCGCTGGCCGGATCGCCGGCGTACGCCAGCAGGCGCCGGACTTCCCCCTGTTGCCCTGTGGAATAGCGGATCTCGGCTTGCGCGCTGCAGCCATAACCGTAACAGACGGCCACCATCTCGTCCGCCGTCGCCGCCCCCGAGAGCAGAAAAAAGGCCGCGGCGAGAGCAGCCTGTCGCATCAACCGTAATGCACCAGCAGGTCGAGCGGGTAACGCCGCCCGGCCAGATAGTCCTCGCAGCAGCGCAGGATCAGCGGACTGCGATGGCGTTCCTGCGTCGCCCGGACTTCGTCGAGCGTCAGCCAGCGGGCGCCGACGATGCCGTCGTCGAGCTTGCGCGCGGGATCGTGACCGCGCAGTTCGCCGGCGAAGGCGAAGCGCAGGTAAGTCAGATCCTTGGTCGGATGCGGCCAGTTGTAGATGCCGACCAGGTGCGTCGGCTTGAAATCGTAGGCGGTTTCCTCAAGCGCCTCGCGCACCACGGCGTCAAGCAGCGCCTCGCCCTGCTCGAGATGGCCGGCCGGCTGATTGAAGGCGAGCCCGGTCTCGGTTTCTTCCTCGACCAGCAAAAACCTGCCATCGCGATAGACGACGGCGGCAACAGTCACGTTCGGCTTCCAGATCATGCAAGGCTTCCTGCGTCAAAAGCATTATTTTAGCCGCTGATTTCGGCTAAAATTTCATGCTTTCAAGAGTGCATCACGGAGAATTCCACCATGTCCATGTCGGATCGCGACGGTTTCATTTGGCAGGATGGCAAGCTCGTGCCCTGGCGCGAAGCGACCACCCACGTCCTCACCCATTCCCTGCACTACGGCATGGGCGTCTTCGAGGGCGTGCGCGCCTACAAGACCGAATCCGGCACCGCGATCTTCCGCCTCAAGGAACATACCGAGCGCCTGTTCCGCTCGGCGCACATCTTCCAGATGCAGATGCCCTACTCGCAGGAAGAGCTGAACGAAGCGCAGAAGGAAGTCATCCGCGCCAACAAGCTGGAATCCGGCTACCTGCGCCCGCTCGCCTTCTACGGCTCGGAAAAGATGGGCGTCTCGCCCAAGGGCGCCAAGGTGCACGTGATCATCGCCGCCTGGCCCTGGGGCGCCTACCTCGGCGAGGAAGGCATGCAGCGCGGCATCCGCATCAAGACCTCGTCCTACACCCGCCACCATGTGAATATCACCATGGTCCGCGCCAAGGCCTCGGGTAACTACATGAACTCGATCCTCGCCAACAACGAGGCGACCACCGACGGCTACGACGAAGCCCTGCTCCTCGACCCGGAAGGCTATGCCTGCGAAGGCGCCGGCGAGAACCTGTTCATCGTCAAGAAGGGCAAGCTGTACACGCCGGACCTGACGGCCTGCCTGGAAGGCATCACCCGCGCCACGGTCATGCAACTGGCCGGCGAACTGGGCATCGAGGTGATCGAGAAGCGCATCACCCGCGACGAAGTCTACTGCGCCGACGAAGCCTTCTTCACCGGCACCGCCGCCGAAGTGACGCCGATCCGCGAACTCGACAACCGGCAGATCGGCCCCGGCCACCGCGGCCCGATCACCAAGGCATTGCAGGAAAAATATTTCGACGTGGTCTATGGCCGCTCGGCGGCGCACGCCGACTGGCTGGCCCACGTCTGATCCAAGCTCAGGGAGAGAACGATGTCCGACCACAAGACCGTCGAAGTCAGCGCCGCCGACCTGCCGCTGCACTGCCCGCAGCCGGGTTCCGCGCTGTGGAGCCAGCACCCGCGCGTCTTCCTCGACGTGCTGAAGACCGGCGAAGCGGTTTGTCCCTACTGCGGCACCCGCTACACCTTCGCGGGCGAAGCGCCCAAGGGCCATCACTGAGCCAGAGGCGGCGGGTGTGAAACCCGCCGTTTTTCCATGAACAAGGCCCTGATCGTCGCGCCGTCCTGGATCGGCGACACCATCATGGCGCAGCCGCTGTTCGCGCGCCTGCGCGAACGCCATCCCGGACTGCGCCTCGACGCCCTCGCCCCACGCTGGGTGGCACCGGTACTGCGGCGCATGGCGGAAATCGACGACATCGTCGACAACCCTTTCGCCCACGGCGAACTCTCGCTCAAGGCGCGCTGGCGCCTTGGCCGCGAGCTTGCCGGGCGCGGCTACGACGCCGCCTGGGTCCTGCCCAACTCGCTGAAATCGGCACTGCTGCCGTTTTTCGCCGGCATTCCGCAACGTGTCGGCTTCACCGGCGAAGCGCGTTACGGCCTGATCAACGTTCGCCACCATCTCGATGAAGCCACATTGCCGCTGATGGTCGAGCGCTTCGCACAACTCGCCGCAGCGCCGGGTGGCGTGCTGCATCGGCCGATCCCGCATCCCCGGCTGCGCTCGACCGACGACGACCGGCAGCGAACGCTCTCCGAACTCTCCATGGTCCGCCCGGACAAGCTGGTCGCCTTCTGCCCGGGCGCCGAATACGGCCCGGCCAAGCGCTGGCCGGCGGCGCATTTCGCCGAACTGGCGCGGAACCTGGCCGCCGCCGGCTACGTCGTCTGGCTGTTCGGCTCGCCGAAGGACCATGGTGTTGCCGAGGAGATCGCCGCCCTCGCCCCCGGCTGCTGCCGCAACCTGTGCGGCGCCACCCGCCTCGACCAGGCGGTGGACCTGCTGGCACTGGCCGATTTCGTCGTCTGCAACGACTCCGGGCTGATGCACGTCGCCGCCGCCGTCGACCGGCCGATCGTCGCCCTCTACGGCTCGTCGTCGCCCGGGTTCACGCCGCCGCTCTCCGAGCGCGCCGACATCGTCAGCCTGCAACTCGACTGCAGTCCGTGCTTCAAGCGCGACTGCCCGCTCGGCCACCTCGACTGCCTGAACCGGCTGCTGCCGGCGCAGGTTTTCGCCGCCTGTCAGAAATGGATGCAAGCATGAGCCAGCCCACCCCGCCTTCCACCACCCTGGCCTCGCCGGACGACGTCGAGCACGCCTTCTACGACGCGCTGGCCAGCGGCGATGCCGACCTGCTGATGCATTGCTGGAGCGAGGAGGATGAAAGCGTCTGCGTCCACCCGACCGGTGCCCGGCTGACCGGTGTGCCGCTGATCCGCGAAAGCTGGCGGGCGATCTTTTCCAGCACCCGCCTGCGCATCCACTGCGAAACCGTCGCCCGCTGGCAGGGATCGGTGATGGCGGTGCATCACCTGAGCGAAACCCTGTTCGTCGGCGACGATCCGGCGCCGCACGGGCCGCTCCACGTCACCCATGTCTATGTGCGCGGCGCCCACGGCTGGCGGCTCGCCTGCCGCCACGCCTCGGCCGCCGACGATGGCCACCAGGCGATGGCCGACGCCATCCCGCACACCCTGCATTGATTGCGCCAGCGCTGACGTCCTACCACGCCCCGGCCTGGCTACCGGGCGGCCACGCCCAGACGCTGTGGCCGCTGCTGCGCAAGCCGCGCCCGCTGCCGCTGCGCCGCGAACGCTGGGAAACACCGGACGACGACTTCATCGACGTCGACTTCGTCGATGCCGCCGACACGGCACCGACGCTGGTCCTGTTCCATGGTCTGGAAGGCAGTTCGCGCAGCCATTACGCGATCTCCACCGCGCTCGCCTGTCGCGCCGTCGGCTGGCGTTGCGTGCTGCCGCATTTCCGTGGCTGCTCCGGCGAACTCAACCGCCAGCCGCGTGCCTACCATTCCGGCGATTCCGCCGAAATCGACTGGATCCTGCGCCGGGTCCAGGGGCAATACGGCGGCCGGGTGCACGCCGCTGGCGTCTCGCTGGGCGGCAATGCCCTGCTCAAGTGGGCTGGCGAACAAGGTGCGGCAGCGGTCGCCGTCGTCACCGGCGTCGCCGCTTTCTGTCCGCCGCTCGATCTTGCCGCCTGCGGCCATCACTTGGCACAAGGCTTCAACCGCATTTACACCGCGCACTTCCTGGCCACCCTGAAGCGGGTTTCAGCCGAGCGCCTGCGGCGCTTTCCCGGGCTGTTCGACGAAACCCGGATGCGCCGGGCACGAACGCTGTGGGAATTCGACGACGCGGTCACCGGACCGGTGCATGGTTTTGCCGGTGCCGACGACTACTGGCAGCGCAGTTCGGCCAAGGCCTATCTGCAATCGATCGCGCTGCCGGCGCTGGTCGTCAATCCGCGCAACGACCCTTTCCTGCCCGCCCCTTACCTGCCGAGCAGCGCCGAAGCCGCTCCCTGCGTCCGCCTCGAACAGCCGGCCGGCGGCGGCCATGTCGGTTTCGTCAACGGGGGCTTTCCCGGGCGGCTGGACTGGCTGGCGCAAAGGCTTTTACACTTCTTCCTTTTCGAAACGCCATAGGCAGGAATCATGAGCCAGCCACTCCCCGCGGAAATCTTCAAGGCCTACGACATCCGGGGCATCGTCAACAAGTCGCTGACTGCCGATGTTGTCCGCCTGATCGGCCAGGCGCTCGGTTCGCTGGCGCTGGAACAAGGCCAGTCCGCCATCGCCGTCGGCCGCGACGGTCGCCTCTCCGGCCCGGAACTGGCCGGCGCGCTGATGGACGGTATCGTGTCCACCGGCTGCGACGCGATCGACGTCGGCTGCGTGCCAACCCCGGTCACCTATTTCGCCGCCTACGAACTGGGCTGCCATTCCTGCGTCTCGGTCACCGGCAGCCACAACCCGCCGGACTACAACGGGCTGAAGATGGTGATCGGCGGCACGACGCTGGCGCTCGACGCGATTCAGGATCTGAAGAAGCGCATCGAAGCCGGCAAGCTGAAATCCGGCCAAGGCGAAAAACGCAGCGCCGACGTGCTCGGCGCCTATGTTGAAAAGATCGTCGCCGACGTCAAGCTCGCCCGCCCGCTGAAAATCGTCATGGATTGCGGCAACGGCGTCGCCGGCGCAATCGCCCCGGAACTGTTCCAGCGCCTCGGTTGCGACATCGTGCCGCTTTACTGCGAGGTTGACGGCAACTTCCCGAACCACCACCCGGACCCGTCGAAGCCCGAGAATCTGGCCGACGTGATCCAGGCACACAAGGATAGCGACGCTGAAATCGGCATCGCCTTCGACGGCGACGGCGATCGCCTCGGCGTGGTCACCAAGGATGGCGAGATCATCTATCCGGACCGCCAGTTGATGCTCTTCGCCGCCGACGTGCTCTCCCGCGTGCCGGGCGGCACCGTCATTTACGACGTCAAATGTACCCGTCTGCTGGCGCCGTGGATTCGCCAGCACGGCGGCGTGCCGCTGATGTGGAACACCGGCCACGCGCTGGTCAAGGCCAAGCTCAAGGAAACCGGCGCCCCGCTGGCCGGTGAGATGTCCGGCCACACCTTCTTCAAGGAACGCTGGTACGGCTTCGACGACGGCTTGTACACCGGCGCCCGCCTGCTCGAAATATTGAGCCGCGCGGCCGATGCCAACGCGCCGCTGAAAACCCTGCCGAATTCGCCGTCGACCCCGGAACTCAACATCAAGATGGCCGAAGGCGAACCCTTCGCGCTGATCGACAAGCTGAAAGCGGCAGGCCGGTTCGACGGCGCCAGCGAAGTGATCACCATCGACGGCGTGCGCGTCGAATACCCGGACGGTTTCGGTCTGGCCCGCCCGTCGAACACGACGCCAGTCGTCGTGCTGCGCTTCGAAGCCGACGACACCGCCGCGCTGGCGCGCATCCAGGCAGCTTTCCGCCAGGCACTGAGCGCCGTCTGGCCGGGTATCGCGCTTCCTTTCTGAGCCCCGTCGTGAGCGTAGACGCCGAACAACTGTTTCTCGGGCGACAGCCCATCCTCGACCGCGAACAGCGGCTCTACGCTTACGAACTGCTCTTTCGCAGCGGCAGCCAGGACAACACGGCCACCGTCACCGACGGCGTCGCCGCAACGGCAACGGTGATCGCCAATGCCTTCGCCGAACTCGGCGTCGAGGCGGCGCTCGGCAATTGCCGGGGCTTCATCAATGTCGACCAGGAATTCCTGTTCAGCGACATGCTCGAACTCCTGCCCCGACACACGGTGGTGCTGGAAATCCTCGAAACGGTCAAACCCACGCCGGCCGTCATCGACCGCTGCCGGGCGCTGAAAGCCGGCGGTTTCGCGCTGGCCCTGGACGATGTCGTCGAATTCACGCCCGAGTACGACGAACTGCTGACCCTGGTCGACATCATCAAGATCGACATCCAGGCGCTCAGCCGCGTCCAGTTGATGCAGCTGACGCTGCAACTGCGGCCCAAGGGCAAGACCCTGCTCGCCGAGAAGGTCGATTCGCGGGAACAGATGGAGCAATGCCTGCAGCTAGGCTTCTCCCTGTTCCAGGGCTATTTCTTCGCCCGACCGACGATCATCGCCGGTCGTCGCCTCGACCACTCGCAACTGTCGCTGATGAAGCTGATGGGACTGCTGCTTGCCGATGCCGACACCGGCAAGATCGAGGCAGCGCTCAAATCCGAACCCGGCCTCACCGTCAACCTGCTGCGCATGAGCAACTCGGTCGCCGGCGGCATGACCGGGCACGTCAGCTCGCTCAACCAGGCGATCACCCTGCTCGGCCGACGCCAGTTGCAGCGCTGGCTGCAACTGCTGCTCTTCGCCTCGGGCAAACCCAACACCGACAACAACGCCCTGCTGCTGATGGCGGCCACCCGCGGCCGCCTGATGGAATTGCTCGCCGAAGAGATCCGGCCGGGCGATGCCAGTTTTGCCGATCAGGCCTTCATGGTCGGCATCATGTCGCTGATGCCTGCCCTGATCGGCCTGCCGATCCGCGACATCGTCACCCCGCTACCGATCGCCGACGACGTCAAAACCGCGCTCTGCGATGACCAAGGCATCCTGGCCAAACTCCTGGGCATCACGGAATGCAGCGAAAGCGGCGACCTGACAGGGCTCGCCGAACAACTCGCGCAGCAGCCCGAACTCGGCGCCAAGGCCCTGAACCGCGCGCAGACCGCTGCGCTGGCATGGGCCGGCACATTGGCATCGGAAAAATGAAAAAGGGGCCGAAGCCCCTTTTGCCAACCGGCTACTGACGCTCAGAAACGGTAACCGATGCCGATACCAGCGGTGATCGGGTTGAGATCGAGGTTGCCGAGTTTGGTATTGCCAACCTTGACGTCGGTATCCATCTGGATGTACTTGACGTCCATGTTCACCGACCAGTTCTTGTCCAGCGCGTAATCGAAGCCAACCTGGGCTGCCACACCGAAGCTGGAACGCTCGACATCTGCCCCCGGAATGACGAAATTGCCGCGGTCGTAGAACACCGTGTAATTCACGCCAAGGCCGACATAGGGCTTGAAGGCGCCGAGATTGGTGAAGTGATACTGCAGCATCAGGGAAGGCGGCAGCGCCTTGATCGTGCCGATCTTGGTCGATCCGGCATCAACCTTGACCTTCTGCGGATAGGTCAGGACCAGTTCGGCAGCGATGTTCGGGGTGAAGAAGTAGCTGAGGTCGACTTCCGGAATCCAGCGGTTCTGCGCCGCGATATCCAGGGTCTTGACCGCGTTGCTCTGGTCGTTTTCGAAGTTGATATGAACCGCACGGGCCCGCACCATGAAGCTCCCCTGATCGGCGGCCTGGGCCGGCAGCGAAGCCGCCAGTGCGGCGGCAAGCAGGGCGGACGAAAGAACTGGCTTGAACATGAACACTCCCTTTGTCGTTGTAGAAAACGACGATGCTAGACCTCTGCACATTCCGGATATTGACCCAAATCAAAATGCAATAAACAATTTATGCGGTTTTTTCTGATAGAAAAAACATTATCACATCCTAATATTCCGAATTCATGCAACGCGCTGTTACAAAACGGCGCGCTCGAAGCACAACGCAACCAGCCACTTGAGGGACAATAGCCACTTTTCAGGACGAGCCAGACCCCAGCCATGCCCAGAGCGTCACCCCCCTTTTCATCTGACATCCGGTTTGCGCGTGCCCCGCAAGGCATCGCTGGCAAACTGCTGACCGCGCTGTTCAGCGTTGGCCTGCTGGTGCTCGGCGTGATGTTCTCGCTGGTGGCGCTGGCAGTGGCGGCGGTGATCGGCCTGCTCTTCGCCGGCTGGTTCTGGTGGAAGACGCGCGCCCTGCGCAAGGCGCTGCGCGAAGCGACGCCGGCGGCAGCGACCGCGAGCCGCGCCGCCGACGGGGACATCATCGACGGCGAATGCGTCCGCGAAACCCCGTCCCGCGAACTGCTGCGCTGAGCGCTCAGCGCAGCTTCGGATTCAGCGAACCGCGGTTGTAATCCTTGTCGCCCGGCATCACGTAGCGGCCGATGCCGCCGAACACGATGCCCTGCGATTCGACCGGACGGGTCTTGTTTTCCGGGTAGTCGGCGGCCACTTTCTGCGCTGCCGCGGCCTTCGCCTGGTCCACATACTCCCAGCGACCGTTCGGAAACAGCCGGACCGGCTGACCGTCGGCGGTCACCGCGTCGAGCGGCGTCCGGTCGAGTTCGGCCGCCAGCGCTGGCCCGCAGGCCAGCGCGGCGATCAGCAGCAGCGCGCGCGTCACAGCTTGCCTTCGACCCAGGCGGCGACCGAGGCCAGCGCCGCCGGCAGATTTTCCGGCTGGGTGCCGCCGGCCTGCGCCATGTCCGGCCGACCGCCACCCTTGCCGCCGACCTGCTGGGCGACCAGGTTGACCAGCTCGCCGGCCTTGACCTTGCCGGTCAGGTCGGCGGTGACGCCGGCGATCAGCGTCACCTTGCCGTCGGCCACCGACGCCAGCACGATGGCCGCCGATTTCAGCTTGTCCTTCAACTTGTCCATCGTCTCGCGCAGCGTCGCCACGTCGGCGCCGTCGAGTGTGGTCGCCAGCAGCCTGGCGCCCTTGACCTCGACCGCCTGCGCCAGCAGGTCGTCGCCCTGCGAAGCGGCCAGTTTGGATTTCAGACGGGCGACTTCCTTTTCCAGCGCGCGGACATGGTCGAGGATGCCGGCAACGCGTTCGCCGATGTCGTCCGGCTGCGTCTTCAACAGCGCCGAAATGCCGGCGACGCGGCTTTCCTGGGTCTGCACATAGGCCAGCGCGTTGTTGCCGGTGATCGCTTCGACACGGCGCACGCCGGCAGCGACGCCGGCTTCCGAGACGATCTTGAACAGACCGATGTCGCCGCTGCGGGCAACGTGGGTACCGCCGCACAGTTCCTTGGAGGAGCCGATGGCGACGACACGCACTTCATCACCGTACTTCTCGCCGAAGAGCATCATCGCGCCCGACTTCTGGGCGTCGTCGATGCCCATCACGCGGCTGTCGGTGGCGGCGTTGGCGAGAATCTCGGCGTTGACGATTTCCTCGACCTCGCGGATTTCCTCGGCGCTCAGCGGCGAATTGTGCGCGAAGTCGAAACGGGTCTTGTCCGGATCGACCTGCGAGCCCTTCTGCTGGACATGGGCGCCGAGCACTTCGCGCAGCGCCTTGTGCATCAGGTGGGTGACCGAGTGGTTGCGGGCGGTGGCGGCGCGGGCGACGGCATCGACGCGGGCGCCGACTTCCTGGCCGAGCGCCAGCTTGCCGGTCTTCAGGATGCCGTGGTGGCCGAACACGGCTGCCTGGATCTTCAACGTATCCTCGACCGCGAAGATGCCGCCGACGCCCTTGAGTTCGCCGCGGTCGCCGCACTGGCCGCCGGATTCGGCGTAGAACGGGGTGTGGTCGAGAACGACGACGCCGAGGTCGCCTTCGTGCAGTTCAGCGACCGCCGCTCCGTCCTTGTACAGCGCCAGCACCTTGCCCTTGGCTTCGAGCGACTCGTAGCCGTGGAAGGTCGTTTCGGCGCCGGCGTATTCCAGATTGACCGCCATCTTGAACTTGCCGGCGGCGCGCGCCTGTTCCTTCTGGCGGGCCATTGCGGCATCGAAGGCGGCGCCGTCGACGGTGACGTTGCGCTCGCGGCAGATGTCGGCGGTCAGATCGAGCGGGAAGCCGTAGGTGTCGTGCAGCTTGAACGCGGTTTCGCCGTTGAACACCGTAACACCCTTGTCGGCCATCGCAGCGAGTTCGCCTTCGAGGATTTCCATGCCGTTCTCGATCGTCGCGAAGAAGCGGTCTTCTTCCTGCTTCAGCGTGGCGACGACCTTGGCCTGGTTTTCCTTGAGTTCCGGATAGGCCTCGCCCATCTCGCCGACCAGGTCGGGCACCATCTTGTGGAAGAAGGCGGCGCGGGCGCCGAGCTTGTAGCCGTGGCGGATGGCGCGGCGGATGATGCGGCGCAGGACGTAGCCGCGACCTTCATTGCCCGGGATGACGCCGTCGGCGATCAGGAAGGAGCAGGCGCGGATGTGGTCGGCGAGCACCTTCAGCGACGGCGAATTCATGTCGGCGTCGCTGGTTTCGCGAGCGGCAGCGGCGATCAGCGCCTGGAACAGGTCGATCTCGTAGTTGGCATGCACGCCCTGCAGCACGGCGGAGATGCGTTCCAGACCCATGCCAGTGTCCACCGACGGCTTGGGCAGCGGGTGCATCACGCCGGCTTCGTCGCGGTTGAACTGCATGAAGACGTTGTTCCAGATCTCGATGAAGCGGTCGCCGTCTTCTTCCGGCGATCCCGGAGGGCCGCCCCAGTGCTTTTCGCCGTGGTCGTAGAAGATCTCGGTGCACGGGCCGCAGGGGCCGGTATCGCCCATCATCCAGAAGTTGTCGGAAGCGTAGCGGGCGCCCTTGTTGTCGCCGATGCGCACGATCTTCTCGGCCGGCACGCCGACTTCCTTGTGCCAGATGTCGTAGGCCTCGTCGTCCTCGGCATAGACCGTGACCATCAGCTTGTCTTTCGGCAGGCCATAGACCTCGGTCAGCAGTTCCCAGGCGTACTTGATCGCGTCGCGCTTGAAGTAGTCGCCGAAGCTGAAGTTGCCGAGCATCTCGAAGAAGGTGTGGTGACGCGCGGTGTAGCCGACGTTCTCGAGGTCGTTGTGCTTGCCGCCGGCGCGCACGCATTTCTGCGAGGTGGTCGCGCGCGTGTAGGGCCGCTTGTCGAAGCCGAGGAAAACATCCTTGAACTGGTTCATGCCGGCGTTGGTGAACAGCAGCGTCGGGTCGTCGTGCGGGACGAGCGACGAGGAGGCGACGATCTGGTGCCCCTTGGCGGCGAAGAAGTCGAGGAATTTCTGGCGGATTTCGGCGCTTTTCATGAAGGTTCTGCCCGGCGGGCTCGCTAAATACGGAATCCGTGATTTTAAAAGAAAAACCCGCCGGACGGCGGGTTTGTCCGCCCAATACGACGGGCGACACCGGCAGATGCGCATTACATGCCGTAGCGGGCGTAACGCTCATGCTGCCAGCGCTTGTCCTGCCAGCGGGCATGCTGGCGATCGTTCTTCTGGCGCTGGATGCGCGCACTTTCCCGGGCCTGCGCCTGGTGCAGCATTGCCCGCTCGTGCCGGGTGACGACGCCGTCGGCCTTGGCCCGCGCTTCCATGCGGGCGATCCGGTGCTGCCCGCGCTGCAATTGCAGCGTCTCGTGCCGGGTCAGACTGCCCCGGGCGACGCCCTGCTCGATGCGCTGCTACTGGCGGAACTGCTCGTGATCGACGCGCGGCGAGCCTTGACCGGCCAGGGCAAGACCGCTGACCGCCAGGGACAGGGTGACGACGAGAAGGGAACGGATGGCTTTCATGATGATTCTCCTTGCTGGGGTTTCGACGCTTCCCATTGAAGTGCCGAACGAGCAGGAAATCACGCCGGCAATGCAAGGCTTTGTAAGCAAAGGTCGCTGCCGACCGGTGGCGAAACAGCTTGTTGCAACCCGCGGCGCCTTAGCCGATGGCGGAGCGATCGGCTAGCGCCTGCGGCAGAAAGCGATCGAGCGGGTCGACGAACACCCCGGCAACGCCGATCCCGAACAGGTAATCGGCCAGCGCCGGTGTCTGCAGCGTGTAGGCGCGCACCGCCAGGCCGAGCCCGGCGCATTCGCGGACCAGTGCCGGCGTCACCAGCGCCAGGTCGAGGTGCAGCGCGACGACGCCCAGGCGCCGCGCTTCTGCCCGCCAGTCGTCGGGCAGCGCGGCAAGCAACCAGGCGCGCGGCAGATCGGGAATTTCCGCTTGCAGCACCTGCAGCGCAGTGCGGGAAAACGAGGAAAACAGCAGCGGCGATGCCAGCCAGTCTGCCCTGACCTCGGCCGCTACGCGCTGCGCGGTCTGGCGCTCGAATCCGCTCGCCGGTTTGACCTCGACATTGGCGAGCAGACCGAATTCGCCGCACAGGCGGACAGCCTGGGCAAAACGGGGCGGCGGTTCGCCACCGGCGTCAAGGGCGAACAGCGCCGCGTCGTCGGTCGTCGCGACGGCGCCGCTGCCGTTGGTCGTGCGCTCCAGCGTTTCGTCGTGGATCAGCACGGGCGTGCCGGAGCCCGACAACATGACGTCGAACTCGACCGCCCGGTAGCCGAGTCGCGCCGCCAGCCGGATGCCGGCCAGCGTGTTTTCCGGCGCCAGCGTGCCGCCGCCGCGATGCGCAAAGTATCGCGGCGGCGGCGGCGCAAGCATCAGAAGGGTTGCAGCTTCTTCAGCGCCGGCTGCGCCTTGAGCAAGGAATTGCCGCGCATCACCGCGGTATCGAGCGCCGCCTTGGCCGGCTTGCGGTCGGCCCAGACGGCGGCGAGCTCCTCATCGGTGATCAGGCGGGTGTCGTCGACGCGGCTGACCTGCGCCACCGGCCCGCTCCCCGGCCCGCGTAGCGAGGCGTAGGCGGCTTCCAGCGCCTGCCGGCCATCCTGCAGCAGGCGGCTGAGCGAGGCCAGACGGGCGGCTTCGGTGAGCGGCAGACCGCCGTGGTTACGCACCAGTTCGACCTGGATTTCCGGCGACAGCAGGTAATTGACGAACTTCGCCGCCTGCTTGTACTCGGCCGCCGACTTGCCGGCACCGACCCACAGCGACGAGCCGCCGACCAGCGTCGGCCGGCGGCCGCCATAGACGTCGTCGTGGTAAGGCATCGGCGCGACCCCCAGTTCAACGCCACGGGCGTCCTGGAAGTCCGCGTATTCCCGGGAATCGGTGGTGATGATCGCGCATTCGCCTTCCTTGAAACGCGCACTCGCCTCGTCGGCATTGCCGTACTGGCGGAAATAGTGCGCCTTGCTCCAGGTGGCCATCATCGCCACGTGCTTGACCTGCGGCAGGCCATTGAATTTCAGACCGGTCTTGGCGTCGATCGCCGGCACGCCGGAGACCGCGCTGACATTGTCGATATGCACCCAGGTCGGCCAGGACGAAGCATAAGGACAGTCGTAGCCCACCGCCTGCAGCTTGTCGAGATAGCCCTGCATTTCGAACCAGGTCTTCGGCGGCTGCTCGGGGTCGAGCCCGGCTTTGCGGAAAGCCAGCTTGTTGTAGAACATCACCGGCGTCGAATAAAGCACCGGCAAGGCGACCAGGCGCCCCCTGCCGTCGGTGACGCTCGGCTTGAGGACTTCCGACAACTGCACCGACAAGGCCACGCCCGCCTTGCTCATCATCGAGTAAAGCGGCACGAAGGCTTTCGGCTGGCTGAAGACATCTTCCGTCTGATAGCGGCCGAGCAGGTTCAGGGTTGCCGGCTTGTCGCCCTTGTGCAAGCGGACCAGCTTGATCTGCCCACCGGTTTCCTTGTGGAAACGCTCGATCACGGCCGCCAGCTTGGCTTCGTTGGCGGCATCCAGATTGTGCGCCAGGGTTGGCACGGGAGCCGGCGCTGGCGCCGGCTTGGCGGCAGCGACCGAAAAGGGAAGCACCGCAGCGGCGGCGACCAGTAATACACGAAAAACTTGCGACATCTGCCCCATCCAGCAAATAAAACGAAGCGAATTATAGCCCCCGGAAGGGCCGCCGATTTTTCACAGTTCGTGACAGTTGTGCGAGAATCCGGCGCATGAATCTGCGCACCTTGTTCCTCGCCCTCTCCGTCATCGCGCTGCCCGGCTGCGACCAGGTCGCCAGCAAGCTCGGCCTCGAGGACCCGGCCGCCAAGGCGGCCAAGAACGAGGCGGAAGGCAAGGCCGTGGGCAGCGCCTGCCGCCAATCCGGAAGAGCCATCGAGGATTGCTACTCGATCTATAGCTGGTTGCCGAAGGCCAGTATTTACGAGGGCTGGCGTGAGATGGACGAATACATGCGGGAGAACAAGCTGGAGACCATCACCCCGCAATTGCCGCCGCCGGAACCGCCGGGCAGCAAGAAGAAACGCCCCGCCCCCGCCGCAGCGGAAGCGGAAGCGGCGACTGTCAAAGAAGGTGATACCGCCGCTCCGGCCACCGCCACGGACAACAAGGAAACGACAGCCGAACACGGCAAATCGTGATCGACTGCAGCCCGCCGGAGGAGGAGGGATGCGATGAATCGCCAGCCAAAATTCCTGCGCGGCATCCGCGGCAAGCTGATCGCGATCTTCGTGCTGATCAAGGTCATTCCCCTGCTGCTGCTCGCCTGGTTCGCCTGGCATACCGCACGCCAGCTTGGCGCCGAGGTTTCGGTCAAGGCGGCCGGCATGGCCGACGCCTCGCTGCAGACCATCCAGGAAATCGGCAAGACCGTCACCGAGGACTCGATCCGCGCCCTTGACGAGCGCTCGCGTGAAGCGATCGAGACGCTGACCACCGACGCTGCCCGCAACATCGCCCGCTTCCTCTACGCCCGCGACGCCGACATCCTGCAGGCGGCCGACAGCGAACTGTCGGAGGTGGCGTTCCGCCGCTTCCTCGCCCGGCGCCAGCGCACCCTGTACCGCCATGGCCCGTGGCAACTGGCCGCCGACGGCAAATCCTGGGAGCCGGTCGAGATGGTGACACGCGCGGCCAAGGTGACGCGCCCGGTCCTGCCCGACAACGCCCGCGACTTCCATGCCCGGGCGCCGGAATACCTGGGCGAGCCGGAACTGCGCCCGCTGTTCGTCGAGATGAGCTTCGTCGATCTCGCCGGTAACGAAAAGATCAAGGCCACCGCGGGCGATCTTACCGAGCATTCGCTGAAGAACGTCGCCGACCGGCGCAACACCTTCGTCAAGGCAGAAACCTACTTCCCCGAACTGCGGAAGCTGAAACCCGGTGAGATCTACGTTTCGGACGTCATCGGCGCCTATGTCCGCACCGACCTGATCGGCCCCTACCTGCCGGAACGACTGGAGAAGATCGGCACCCCGTTCGCCCCCGAGAAGGCCGCCTACGCCGGCACCGAGAACCCGATCGGCCGGCGTTTCCGCGGCATCGTCCGCTGGGCGACGCCGGTCGTCCGCAACGACCGCGTCATCGGTTACGTGACGCTGGCGCTCGACCACGACCACATCCGCCAGTTCACCGACCGGCTGATGCCGACCGCCGAACGCTACACGCCGATCATCGACGCGATCAAGGGCAACTACGCCTTCATCTGGGATCACAAGAGCCGCGCCATCTCGCACCCGCGCGACTACATGATCGCCGGCTACGATCCGCAGACCGGTGACCCCGTCCCGCCCTGGCTGGACAGCGAGCTGTACGGCCAGTGGCAGGCCAGCGGCAAGCCGGCGCACGAGTTCCTGGCCGGCGTCGAACCCTTCCACGACCAGAGCCTCAAGCGTAAGCCGGCCAAGGAACAGATCAAGGCCGGACAGCTCGGGCTCGATTGCCGCTACCTCAACTTCTCGCCGCAATGCGACGGCTGGAACGCGCTGACCGAACACGGCGGTTCCGGCTCCTTCGTGATCTTCTTCTCCGACCTCTGGAAACTCACCACCGCCGCCGCCATCCCCTACTACACCGGCCAGTACGGCAAAACGCCGCAGGGTTTCGGTTTCGTGACGATCGGCGCCAACGTCGATGACTTCCACGCCGCGGCGACCGAGACCGCCGCCAAGATCAACACCCTGGTCGCCGAAAAGGACCGCCAGTTCAAGGCACAGCGCGGCGACCTGCTCGACGGCATCGCCGACAGCCTGCGCACGACGGCGATCGGTCTCTGGGGATCGACGCTGGCGATGGTCGTCGTCGTCATCTTCATCGCCATCTGGATCGCCAACCTGCTCACCGGCCGCATCACCTCGATGATCGCCGGCATCCGCGCCTTCCGCGACGGCGACCTCGGCCGCCGCCTGGACGACCGCGCCACCGACGAAATGGGCGAGATGGCGCGCTCCTTCAACGCGATGGCCGATTCCGTCGAGGAATCCTTCCGCCGCCTCGACGAGGCCCGCCAGAAGGCCGAGGAAGCCAGCCAGGCGAAGACCGCCTTCCTCGCCACCGTCTCGCACGAACTGCGCACCCCGCTCAACGGCATCCTCGGCTTCGCCGACCTGCTGCGCGGCGAACTGGCCGACAGCGGGCAAGCCGAATACGCCAACATCATTCACCAGAGCGGCCAGCACCTGCTGGTGCTGGTCAGCGAAATCCTCGACCTGGCCAAGATCGAAGCCGGCGAAATGCAGTTCCAGTACAGCGAACTGCCGCTGCACGGCTTCCTCGAAGCCGTCATCGTGCTGCACCGGGCCAACGCCGAAGCCAAGGGACTGAGCCTGTCGCTGGATCTGGCCGACGATTTGCCGAATTTCCTGCGCGCCGACCCCAACCGGCTGCGCCAGGTCCTCAACAACCTGCTCGGCAACGCGGTGAAATTCACCGAAAGCGGCAGCGTGACGCTGGCGGCGCGACGCGCCCAGGGCATGGTGGCGATTTCGGTCAGCGACACCGGCCCGGGCATCGCCCCCGAGCACCAGGCCGTGGTGTTCGAGAAATTCAAGCAACTGGAAAACTTCCTCACCCGCGAACACGGCGGCACCGGCCTCGGGCTGGCGCTGGTCAAGCAACTGACGGAACAAATGGGCGGCCGGGTCGAACTGGTATCGCAACCCGGCGCCGGTTCCACCTTCACCATCTACCTGCCGGACAAGGACAGCCATGCCTGAGCGCAACGCGTTGATCGTCGATGACCACCCGACCAACCGCATCATCGCCAGCGCCCTGCTACGCAAGCTCGGCTGGCAGACGCAGGAGGCGGAAAGCGGTGCGGTTGCACTCGAACTGGCGGAAAAAAGGGAGTTTCAGCTGGTCCTGCTCGACATCAGCATGCCCGGGCTGAGCGGCGAGGAAACCTGCCAGGCCTTGCGCCAGCGTTACGGCACACGGCCGGTCCGCATCGTCGCCTACACCGCCCACGCCTTCCCCGAAGAGCGCGAAGCCTTCCTGGCCGCCGGTTTCGACGAGATCCTAGTGAAGCCGATCAGCCGCGAGCGTCTCGAGGCACTGGTCAGCGACCTCTGACCCGGCCGCCGCCGATTACAGCGCAATCGCATCGGCAGGCGCCTTCGCGCGTATAATGCCGCCCCATGTCAGAAATCAATCCCCCGGCCGATCCCGCATCCGCCCAAGCCCCCGCAGAACCCGCTGCCGACCTCACCTTTGCCGACCTCGGCCTGGCGCCCGAACTGCTGCGCGCCGTCACCGACATGGGCTACAGCAAGCCGACGCCGATCCAGGCCCAGGCCATCCCGCTGGTCATCAGCGGCAAGGACATCATGGGCGGCGCCCAGACCGGCACCGGCAAGACCGCCGCGTTCACCCTGCCGATCCTGCAGCGCATCCTGCCCTTCGCCAGCAGCAGCCCGTCGCCGGCCAAGCACCCGGTGCGCGCGCTGATCCTGGCGCCGACGCGCGAACTGGCGATGCAGGTGTTCGAATCGGTCAAGGATTACAGCAAGCACACGCCGATCCGCGCCCTGTGCGCCTTCGGCGGCGTCGACATCAAGCCGCAGATCGCCGAACTGAAGAAGGGCGTCGAAATCCTCGTCGCCACGCCGGGGCGTCTGCTCGACCACGTCGAATCGAAGAGCGTCAGCTTCAACTCGGTGCAGGCGCTGGTCCTCGACGAAGCCGACCGCATGCTCGACATGGGCTTCATCCCCGACGTCACCCGCATCCTCAACATGCTGCCGCAACAGCGGCAAAGCCTGCTCTTTTCGGCCACCTTCTCGGAAGAGATCAAGAAGCTCGCCGACACCATGCTCAAGCAGCCGGTACTGGTCGAAGTCGCCCGCCGCAACCAGGTTTCCGAAACCATCACCCACCGCGTCCATCCGGTTTCCGAATGGGGCAAGCGCGGCCTGCTGACCAAGCTGCTGAAGTCCGGCGAGATCCGCCAGTGCATCGTCTTCATGCGCACCAAGCAGGGCTGCTCGCGCCTGACCCGCGAACTGCAGCGCGCCGGCATCAAGGCCGACGCCATCCACGGCGACAAGAGCCAGCTCGACCGTATCAAGGCGCTGGAAGCCTTCAAGGGCGGCGAGACGCACGCGCTGATCGCCACCGACGTCGCCGCCCGCGGCCTCGACGTCGACGACCTGCCCTACGTGATCAACTACGAATTGCCGCACACGCCGGAAGACTACGTACACCGCATCGGCCGCACCGGCCGCGCCGGCAAGATGGGCAATGCCATTTCGCTGGTCAGCGCGCACGAAGTCGGCTACCTGGTCGATATCGAAAAGCTGATCAAGCGGCCGATCGAACAGGTTGAAGTGGCCGGTTTCGAACCCGAGCCGGAATACGAATACCCGCCGGGCAACAAGAAGAAGCGCGGCGCCCCGCCGCCGCGGGCGCCGATCGCCAGCCGTCCGGAGCGCGCGGAACGCAGCGAACGCCCGCAACGCACCCGGCGCAACCCGATGATCGCCGCCGACGGCTTCGACTTCAGCAAGCCCTACGAATCGACCAAGCCGCAGGGCGAGATTCCCGATTCGCCGCAAGCACCGGCCAAGGCCGACCCGCACAAGCCGAAACGGGTGGTTGCCGCGCTGCTCGGCGGCCTCGGCCGCAAGTCCTGAGACGTCTCTTCAGCGGGCCGGCGCTGCCGGCTTGAGCAGGCGGATCACCGCCAGCGACAGGTTGTCGCCGCCGCCCGCCGCCCGCCGCCGCGCCTGCTCGATGATCGTCTCGCAAGCTCCGCGCGCCGTGTTGTCGGCCAGCGCTGCGCCCAGTTCGGCTTCGTCGAAATAACCCCAGACCCCGTCCGAGCACAGCATGAAGCTGTCGCCGGGCTGCAGGTCGGCGGTTTCGCCGAAGGTGAACAGCGGTTCGTCCTGGCCACCCAGCGAGGTCACCAGGATGTTGCGGTTGGGATGGGTCAGCGCCTGCGCCGCAGTGATCTTGCCCTGAGCCACTAGATGTTCGACGTAGGAATGATCGACCGTGCGCGTCAGCAACTGGCGACCGCGGTAAGCGTAGAAGCGGCTGTCGCCGCAATACCCCCAGCTGAGCTTGCCCGGCTGCAGCAGCAGCATCACCGCCGTGCTGTGCGGGTCCTTCTCGTTCATGAAGCGCGATGCCTTGATCATCGTGTGCGCTTCGCGCATGCTGTTTTCCAGCAGCCAGTGGGCGCTTTCCTCGCTCGGCGCGAAATGTTCGAGATTGTTGCGCGCGGTGTGGATCACCTGCTCGGCAGCCAGCGCGCCGCCGGTATGGCCGCCCATGCCGTCGGCGACGACGGCCAAGGCCACGCCCCGGCTGCGCGGATGCGGCAGGATCGCCACCCGATCCTGTTGTTCGCGCCGGTCGCCCTGATGTTGTGCCGCGCAGGCATCAATGGCTATCGCCATCATTCCTCCCTTTTGCCGGGCAGATTAGCACGAAACACCGCGCCCGGAATCAAACGTGGGTGGCGTGGTTGAAGCGTTCGAGCACGACATCGATGAATTCCGGCAAGGATTCTTCGTCGAGTCCGAGTTCAGGCAGCAGTACGTTGCGCACCTCGTCCCACTCGGGATTCGGAATCCGCTGATCGCGGGCGTGGATGTCGATGGCCAGGGCAAGGATCGCCACCATGCTGCGTGCCTCGTGGTCGCCGAGATCGGCCAGTGCGTGCTGGTGGCGGATCGCGTCGCAGATGAATCCGGGCAGGCACCAGTGACGGGCGACCAGATAGCCGACGACGGCGTGGTCGGTATTGAACTTGCGATCCTCTTCCCGCCAATCCACCCAGTGCCCCGGCGTCGCCAGACGCAACTCCATGCCGTAGGAAGAAAAGCGCTGCAGCAGCAGAGGCACGCCGCAGGCGTGGAAGATGCCGGCCAGGTAGGCCTGATCGGCGAAGATGTTGCAGACGGCGACGCGCTCTTCGGCAACCAGCATCGCCAGCTGGCCGACCGCCTGCGAACGCGACCAGAAGGCCTCGTAAATGCGCTTGTCGGCCGTCGGCGTGCCAGCGTCGATCAGGGCGATCGCCTGCACCAGGTTGAAGGTCTGCTTGACACCGACCGCATGCAGGATCTGCTCGATGGTCTCGAACGGCTGGTGCTGGCGATACGCCGCATTGCCGACCACCTTGAACAGCATCGCGCTCAGCCCCGGGTCCTGCTGGATGGTCCTGGCCAGACGGCGGACATCGTATTCCTGGCGGTTCATCATCCGCCGCATCTCGTCGAGCACGCGCGGCTGCGGCGGAATCTTGATGCCGCCCTCGAGGACGCGCCGCACCCGGGCAGCATCTTCCGCCCCCAGCGAACGCGTGATTTCCGGCACCGAATTCCCTTTGCTGCTCATTCCAAAGCCTCGTCAATCAATTCTATCCAGTGGCGGACCGGCGTCGTTGCGCCGGCCTGCAAATGTGTCAGGCAACCGATGTTGGCGGTGGCGATCAGCGCCGCTCCGCCGGCGGTCAGCGCCGCCAGCTTGTTGGCGCGCAACTGTTGTGACAGCGCCGGCTGCAGCAGCGAATACGTTCCCGCCGAACCGCAGCACAGGTGGCCATCGGCCACCGGCGTCAGCAGATACCCGGCCGCTGCCAGGAGGTTTTCCACAACACCGCGAATCTTCAATCCGTGTTGCAGGGTACATGGCGACTGAAAGGCGAGCTTGCCACGTTCGGCCGGTGCCAGCAAGGCGCGCAAGCGACCGCCTTCGGCGGCGACCACTTCCGAAGGATCGCGGCACAGCGCGCTGACCCGTGCCGCCTTTTCGGCGTAATCCGCATCGTCGGCCAGCAGGTGACCGTAGTCGCGCACCTGCACACCGCAACCGGAAGCGGTGACGACAATGGCCTCGACCCCGGCTTCGACATGCGGCCAGCAGGCGTCGATATTGCGCCGCATATCGGCCCGCGCCGCCGCCTGGTCGTTGAGGTGGTGGCGCACGGCGCCGCAGCAGCCGGCCTTCTTCTCTTCGAACAGTTCGATGCCGAGGCGGTCGAGCACGCGCGCCGTCGCCGCGTTGATGTTCGGCGCCAGCGAAGGCTGGACACAGCCGGCGAGCGCCAGCATGCGCCGGGAATGTCTGCCTTTCTCCGGCCACGGCCGGGCGTCGGCCGCTGCCGGCGGCAGCTTGTCGGCGAGTACCGACGGCAGCAGCGGCTTGAGCGCGCGACCGAGCGCCACTGCCGGCCCGAACAGCGCCGGCTCGGGCAACACGGTTTTCAGCAGCGCGCGCGGCAGCGCCTCGTTCAACGGGCGCTGCAGCTTGTCCTCGACGAGCTGGCGGCCGATATCGAGCAGGTGGCCGTATTCGACGCCGGACGGGCAAGTCGATTCGCAGGAGCGGCAGGTCAGGCAGCGATCAAGGTGAAGCCGGGTCTTGGCGGTGACCGGCTGACCTTCGAGCACCTGCTTGATCAGGTAGATGCGGCCGCGCGGCCCGTCGAGTTCGTCGCCGAGCAACTGGTAGGTCGGGCAGGTGGCGGTGCAGAAACCGCAATGCACGCACTTGCGCAGGATTTCGCCGGCCACCCGGCCGGCGTGCGTGTCGCGGTATTCGTCGGCGATCCGGCAGTCCATCAGAACTCCGCGTAGAGCCGGCCGGGGTTGAGGATGCCGGCCGGGTCGAAGACCTTCTTCAGCCGCCGGTGCAGCGCGAGCAGCGCCGGGGGCAGCGGCGTGAACGGATCGACGCGGCAGCGCAGCGATTCCGGCGCCCGGTACAGCGCCGCATGGCCTCCGGCCACGTCGGCGGCAGCGCGCAGGCTTGCCGCGTCGATCTCACCGGCGTACCAGCGCAGGGCGCCGCCCCATTCGATTGCCTGCAGTCCGTCGACCGCCAGGGCCGGCGCGGTGGATGGCAGGGCGACCCGCCACAGCACCGGCGCCGCGAAAGCAGCGTGGCGCTGTTCGCGCACTTCGTCCCACCAGCGCCCGGCGTCCGCCACCACCTTGCCGCCCAGCTTGCGCGCCGCCGCGTCGACCGCTGCTGCGGCCCCGGAGAGGCGCAGCCACAGCCGCCCCTCGTGCCAGAACGCGGCCGACACCGGCAGCGGCTGCGCGCCCCAGTCGTTCAGCCGGCGCACCGCCTCGTCGGCGGCGCAGACGAATTCCAGCGTCGTCTCGGCAACCGGCTTCGGCAACACCTTCAGCGTCGCCTCGGCGATCACGCCGAGCGTGCCCAGGCTGCCGGCGATCAGCCGCGAAACGTCGTAGCCGGCGACGTTCTTCATCACCTGGCCGCCAAAATTCAACACCTGGCCGCGACCATCGACCAGCCTGACGCCGAGCACGAAGTCGCGCACCGCCCCCGCCTGCATCCGGCGCGGGCCGGAGAGGCCAGCGGCGATACAGCCGCCGAGCGTCGCCCCGGCGAAACGCGGCGGCTCGCAGGCCAGCATCTGGCCATGTTCGGCCAGCGCCGCATCGATCTCGGCAAGCGGCGTGCCGCATTTCGCGGTGACGTAAAGCTCGGTCGGCTCGTAATCGACGATGCCGCGATGGCCGCTCAGGTCGAGCACCTCGCCGGCCAGCAGGCCGCCGTAGAAATCCTTGCTGCCGGCGCCGCGCAGGCGCAGCGGCGTGTGCCCGGCGTGGGCGGCGCGAACGGCGGCGACGATTTCGTCCAGCGTCATCAGAAGCGCTCCAGATCGGGGAATTTCAGTTCGCCGCGATGCACGTGCATGCGCCCGTATTCGGCGCAGCGGTGCAGACTGGGGACCGCCTTTTCCGGGTTGAGCAGGCGCTTGTCGTCGAACGCCGCCTTGACCGCGTGGAAGGTTTCCAGCTCGGGCGTCGCGTACTGCACGCACATCTGGTTGATCTTTTCGATGCCGACGCCGTGCTCGCCGGTGATCGAGCCGCCGAGCGCGACCGACAGTTCGAGAATCTCGGCGCCGAAGGCCTCGGCCTTCTCCCAGTCGCCCGGCTTGGCCATGTCGTACATGATCAGCGGATGCAGGTTGCCGTCGCCAGCGTGGAAGACGTTGGCGCAGCGCAGGCCGTATTTGGCTTCCATCGCGGCGATCGCCGACAGCATTTCGGCCAGGCGTTTGCGCGGAATCGTCCCGTCCATGCAGTAGTAGTCGGGCGTGATGCGGCCGACGGCCGGAAACGCCGCCTTGCGCCCGGCCCAGAACCTGAGCCGTTCGGCTTCCGACTGCGAGACGCGCAGGTCGCGCGCGCCGCTGGCGGTCAACACCTCGCGCACGCGGGCAATCTCCTCGGCGACTTCCTCCGGCGTGCCATCGGCTTCGCACAACAGGATCGCCTCGGCGTCGAGGTCGTAGCCAGCCTTGACGAAGGGCTCGACGGCGGCGGTCGCCGGCTTGTCCATCATCTCCAGCCCGGCCGGGATGATGCCGGCGGCGATGATCGCGGCGACCGCGTCGCCGGCCTTGGCGACGTCGTCGAACGAGGCCATCACCACCTGCGCCAGTTCCGGCTTGGGCACCAGCTTGACCGTCACTTCGGTGACCACGCCGAGCAGACCTTCGGAGCCGATGCACAGCGCCAGCAGGTCGTAGCCCGGCGCATCCGGCGCGCCGCTGCCGATCTCGAAAATCTCCCCTTCGATGCTGACCATACGCACGCGCAGCACGTTATGCACGGTCAGGCCGTATTTCAGGCAATGCACGCCGCCCGAGTTCTCGGCGACGTTGCCACCCAGCGTGCAGGCAATCTGCGACGACGGGTCGGGTGCGTAATACAGGCCGTAGGGCGCCGCCGCTTCCGACACGGCGAGGTTGCGCACGCCGGGCTGGACGACGGCGGTACGACTGGCGCGGTCAACCCGCAAAATCCGGTTAAAACGGGCGAGCGACAGCACGACGCCCTCGGCGTGCGGCATCGCGCCGCCCGACAGGCCGGTGCCGGCGCCGCGTGCGACGACCGGCATGCCGAGCTGGTGGCAGGTGCGCAGCACGTCGATCACCAGCCCTTCGCTTTCCGGCAAGCAGACCGCCAGCGGCAGTTCGCGGTAGGCGGTCAGCCCGTCGCACTCGTAGGGGCGCAGGTCTTCGGCATCGACCAGCAGACAATGCGGCGGCAGGATGTTGCGCAAGCGCCGGAGCAGAGTATCGCGGTCGCAGGACGGGGAAGTGTCGGGGTTCATGCCGACGATTCTAAATCGACGACGCGCAAAGGCCTATCGGGGAAACCCTATCAGAGACTGCAAATATTTACTTTTGGCATAGTTCAAGCCCGATATAATCGAACGACATTCCCCCCGATCCAATCTGACAGGAAATCGCGCATGACCGCATGGAGGACACCGGCCAATCGAGCCTTGCTCGAACGCATGCTCACCGCATTGGAACAGCGCCAACCCGATGCCCCGGCAAATCAACTCGTTGCCGCCGAGAGCATGACTTTCAACTGGCCCAACCTGAAGGCCTGCCTGGCCGATTCGCTGGGCTGCGACGACGAGACGCGCTGCCAGACGATGATGCGTCAGCTGGCCGCCACCGACACGCCGTTCATGCTGTTCTCTTACCAGTTCGGCACGCTGCGCAACCAGATGCTCAAGCTGGCGCTGGACGACGGAGCAATTGCCGACGCGCAGCGGATCATGACCCTGTTCGAGGAGATGGAAGAGAGCTTCGCCGCCATTTACCTCGAGATCTTCCTCAACCGGCTCGGCACCCGCAATCATCTGCGTCTGTCGCATATCCGCGCGCTCAACGACAAGAACCTGCTCAGCTACTTCGAAAGCCATCTCGAATGGATGGCGACGCTGATCGAAGCGACCCGCCAGCGCGACCCGCAGGGCATGCCGGAACTCGACCCGAACCACTGCAAGTTCGGCAAATGGCTGAGCGACGAAGGTGTCCGCCTGATCCGCGATCACAGTTACATCGCGCAGATCCGCGAACTGCATGAGGCGATGCACCACATCATCGCCGAAATCGACGAGCTGATCGTCCAGCCACGAGCGAGCGGCCCGGTCTACGCGATCCTCAAGAAAGCGGAAACCTATTCGCTCGAACTGGGCAACGAGATTTCGCTGCTCAACAGCATCGTCATCATGAGCGTCTATAGCAAGGACACGCTGACCGGCTTCCTCAGCCGGCGCTTCCTCGACCGCGTGCTGGCCAACCAGATGGAGATCGCCAAGGCGACCGAGTCGGCGTTCTCGGTGATCATGTTCGACATCGACCACTTCAAGGACCTGAACGACCGCTACGGCCACCAGACCGGCGACCTGGCGCTCGAACACCTGGCCGGCATCGTCCGCGACACGCTGCGCCAGTCCGACCTGATCTTCCGCTACGGCGGCGAGGAATTCCTCCTCGTCTGCCCGTCAACCAAGCTGCCGCAGGCGCGCCTGCTGGCCGAGAAGCTGCGCCTGCGCATCGAAGCCTGCCCGGTCCCGCACGATCCGCCGCTGCCGCTCAGCGCCAGTTTCGGCGTCAGCGAGGTGGCACCGGGCACCTACGAAGTCGTCGACACCCGCCTGGTTCATGAAGTGATCGCCGCCTGCGACGGCAAGCTCTACGCCGCCAAGCGCGGCGGCCGCAACCGGGTCGTCTGACGCCGCTTCAGGCGATCAGGATGGCGCGGAAGTCGTTGACGTTGGTCCGCGTCGGCCCGGTCAGCAGCAGGTCGCCGAGCGCCGCAAAATAGCCCCAGGCATCGTGCGCGGCGAGCGCCGCCTGGCCGTCCAGACCAAGCGCCCGCGCCCGGGCCAGGGTATCGGGCGCGACAAAGGCGCCGGCGTTGTCATCGCTACCGTCGATGCCGTCGCTGTCGGCGGCCAGCGCATGGATGCCCGGCGCGCCGCCAAGGGCCAGCGCCAGCCCGAGCAGGAATTCGCTATTGCGCCCGCCGCGGCCGCTGGCGCCGCCCAGCGTCACCGTCGTTTCGCCGCCGGACAGCAGGACGCACGGCGGGCTCGCCGGAAAAGCGTGGCGGGCGCAGGCCAGCGCGATGCCGGCGTGCACCTTGCCGGCCTCGCGCGCCTCACCCTCCAGCGCGTCGCCGAGCAGCAGCGGCGTGACGCCGCAACGGCGCGCTTCGGCCGCCGCCGCTTCAAGCATCTGGCGCGGCGAGGCGAGCAGGCGGTAAGTCGCGCCGGCCAGCCGCGGATCGTCCGGCTTCGGCGTCTCGGCGGCGCCGCTGGCCAGCCAGGCGCGCAGCGGCGCGGCGAGCGGAATCGCGTAGGCGTCGAGGATGCGCAGGGCGTCGGCCGCCGTCGTCGGGTCGCCGACCGTCGGCCCGGAAGCGATCACCGCCGGGTCGTCGCCGGGCACGTCGGAAATCGCCAGCGTCAGCAGCGGTGCCGGCCAGGCGGCGAGCGCCAGGCGCCCGCCCTTGATTGCCGAGAGGTGCTTGCGCACGCAGTTGATCTCGCCGATCGCCGCCCCCGAGCGCAACAAGGCGTCAGTGAGCGCCCGCTTCTGCGCCAGTGTGATACCCGGCGCCGGTGCCGCCAGCAGCGCCGAACCGCCGCCGGAAATCAGCGCCAGCACGCGGTCGTTGGCGCTCAGCCCGGAAACCAGAGCGAGGATACGCGCCGCCGCTGCTGCGCCGGCCGCATCCGGCACCGGGTGCGCGGCCTCGACGATTTCGATGCGCGAACAGGGCACGCCATGCCCGTAACGGGTGACGACCAGCCCGGACAGCGGGCCGGGCCAGTGCTCCTCGACCGCCCTGGCCATCGCCGCCGACGCCTTGCCGGCACCGACGACGATCAGCCGGCCGCCCGGCCCCGGCGGATCAAGCGCGGCCAGCGCCGGCGGCACGCAACACGCCGGATCGGCCGCCGCCAGTCCGGCGTCGAACAGGCGGCGCAGGAAAGCACGCGGCTCGTCGCGCCAGGCGTTCATCGCGGCAACCAGCCGAGGCCGGCCTCGGTCGTCGTCAGCGGCTTGTACTCGCAGCCGATCCAGCCGCCGTAACCGAGCCGGTCGAGCAAGGCAAAGAGGAAGGGATGATTGATTTCGCCGCTGCCCGGCTCGTGACGCCCCGGGTTGTCGGCGATCTGGAGGTGGCCGATACGCTCGATGTTGGCCTCGATGCAGCGCGCCAGGTCGCCCTGGATGATCTGCGCGTGGTAGAGATCGAGCTGCAGGCGGACATTGGGCCGGTCGATCAAATCCAGCAGCGCGACCGCGTGGCGGATGTCGTCGAGCCAGTAACCGGGCATGTCGATGCGGCTGTTGATCGGTTCGATCAGCACCGTCGCGCCGATGCCGGCGAAGCGGTCGGCGGCATGGCGCAGGTTGGCGACGTAGGTGGCGGTGAGCGCGGCATCGTCGGCGCCGGCCGGGCGCAAGCCGGCCATGCAGTGCACCTGCCGGCAATCGAGCGCCTGCGCGTAAGCCAGCGCCGTGTCGACGCCGGCGGCGAATTCCTTTTCGCGCCCCGGCAGGCAGGCGATACCCCGCTCGCCGGCGTCCCAGTCACCGGGCGGCAGGTTGAACAGCACCTGCTGCAAGCCGGCGGCACGCAGCCAGCCGGCAATTTCGGCAGCCGGCCAGGCATAGGGAAAGAGGTACTCGACGCCGGCGAAACCGGCCGCCGCGGCGCGCGCGAAACGCGCCGGGAAAGGGACGTCGACGAACAGGAAACTGAGGTTGGCGGCGAACTTTGGCATGGCGGCGACAGTCTTTACGAGACCCGAAAGTATAATTCGCCGTTCACCAAGGAGAAGGCAAACGTGGATAACGAAAATGAACGCAAAGGCAATCGCCTGTCGAAGATCGTCACCCGCACCGGCGACGCCGGCACCACCGGGCTCGGCGACGGCAGCCGGACGACCAAGGACAGCCTGCGCATCGCCGCCATCGGCGAGGTCGACGAACTCAATTCCAGCCTCGGCGTGCTGCTCTGCGAGGAGTTACCGGAAACCGTGCGCGGCGCGCTGCTCGACATCCAGCACGACCTCTTCGACCTCGGCGGCGAACTCTGCCTGCCCGGCATGGCGGTGATGAAGGACGCCCAGGTCGAGCGACTGGAGGCGTTGGCCGAAACCTTCAACAGCGAACTGCCGATGCTCAAGGAATTCATCCTGCCCGGCGGCACCCGGCCGGCGGCGCTCGCCCACCTCAGCCGCACCGTCTGCCGCCGCGCCGAGCGGGCGATGGTCGCCCTGCACCACGCCGAAACGCTGTCCGATGCCGCCCGCCGCTACATCAACCGACTGTCCGACCTGCTGTTCGTCTTCGGGCGCGCCCTCAACCGGGCCGGCGGGCGCGGCGACGTGCTCTGGCAGAAGGGCAAGAACGCCGCCTGAAGCTTGCTCGGGACGACGCGACTGACCGATAATTTCAAACGCAGTTTTCACCGGCAGCCATCGTGTATCGCGTCGTCACCAAATACCGTAACGGTACCGCCCGCCCCGTCGTCGAACAGGGGCCGTGGCACCCCACCCGCAAGACCGCCGACGACTGGGCCCATACCCTGCGTGCGCACGGCTACGTCGCCCATGTCGAAACCCAGGGCGGCCTGATCGATGCCGGCATGGCCGGCAACGCCTCCGACAACGGCGACCTGCTGGCCGCGCTGTCGAGCATGGCCTGAGGCTCAGCCGGCTGGCTCGCCGCGCCCCAGCCAACGCAACAGCGTGGTGAAGAAAACTTCGGGCTTGAGCGGCTTGGCGATGAAATCGACCATGCCGGCCTCGCTGCAGCGGACGCGATCCTCGGCGTAAACGTTGGCGGTCATGGCGACGATCGGCAACTGCCCGCCAACCTGCGCCAGGATGCGGCGGGCGGCTTCCGGACCATCCATGTGCGGCATCTGCATGTCCATCAGGATCAGGTCGTAGCGCGTCGCCGCCGCTTTTTCCAGCGCCTCCAGCCCGTCTTCCGCGACATCGACGACCAGGTTCACCGCTTCCAGCAGTTCGCGGGCGATCTCGCGGTTGACCTCCTCGTCCTCGACCAGCAGGACGCGGCGACCGGCGCATTCGCGCGCCAGCCGCGCCTCGGCGCTGCGCTCCGGCACACTGGGCGGCGCCACGGACGACTGCGCTTTCGGCAGCTCGACGGTGAACCAGAAAGTGCTGCCCTCACCCGGCGTGCTTTCCACCCCGGCGTCGCCGCCCATCAGTCGGGCGATGCGGCGGGTGATCGCCAGCCCCAGCCCGGTACCGCCGTAGCGCCGGGTCACCGAATTGTCGGCCTGGGTGAAGATGGCGAACAGCTCGGGAATAACCTCCGGCGCGATGCCGACGCCGCTGTCCACGACCTCGAAACGCAACCGAACCCGGTCGCCGGACTCGCTCTCGATCCGAACCCGCATCGTCACCTGGCCGTGTTCGGTGAATTTGACAGCATTGGCGGCATAGTTGAGCAAGGCCTGCTGCAGGCGCACCGCATCGCCGCGCAAGACCGGTAGCTGGCCGGCCTCGATGCGCAGTTCCAGCCCCTTCTCGCGGGCGCGGTCGATGACCATTGCCATCACGTTGTCGAGGACGAGCGCGACATCGACCTCGGCATCCTCGAGAACGAAACGCCCGGCCTCGATCTTCGACAGGTCGAGCACGGCGTTGAGAATGTCCAGCAGATGCCTCCCCGCCGCGTCGATCTTGTCCAGACGGTCCGCCTGTTTCTCGCCGACGCCATCGCGACGGATCAGATAGGCCATGCCGGTGATCGCGTTGAGCGGCGTGCGGATCTCGTGCGACATGTTGGCGAGGAAGGCGCTCTTTGCGACGTTGGCGGCTTCCGCCGCATCCTTCGCCGCGGTCAGGGCCTCGGTACGGATCGCCACCTCATGTTCGAGGTGGTCGCGATAACGCGCCAGTTCGGCGTCGGCGTTGCGCCGCGCGGTTACATCCTGCAACTGGAACAACATCAGTCGCCGCGCGTTGTGCGGCAGTTCGAACAAGGTGACGTCGGCATCCCAGATCGTGCCGTCGGGGCGCCGGTGACGCCAGGCGAAGACGACGCTGCCCTGGGCCCGGCAAGCGGCGATGTGACGGGCGGCGGCGCTTGCCGAATCGCTGCCGTCGTATTGCGTGACGTCGGAAACGGCGACCGGGGTCAGGCCGAGCACCGCTTCGCGGCTGTTGTAGCCGTAAATGCGCACCGCCGCGTCGTTGCAATCGACGAAGCGCCCGCTGTCCGGTTCCATGACGACCATCGGCACCACCGAACCGGCAAACAGGATCCGGCTGTACGCTTCGCTTTCCAGCAACTCCCGGGCGTAGGCCGCGTTCTGCCGGTGATAGCGGCGGAAGATCTTGTTCGACCACAGGGAAAAGCAGAACGACGCCGCCAGCCCGAGCAGCAGCGCCAGGCCAAGGGCGAGCAGCAGGTTGCCGAGCTTCTCGCCATCGATCGGCACATGACGCTCCACCTCGGCGGCCAGCGCCCGCTGCATCTCGTCCTCGTCGATCGCCACCACCACCGTCCATCCCCAGGGCTGGACCAGCCTGACCTGCGCCGTGCGCGACACCGCTTCCCCGCCGACAGCGCGTTGCCAGAGATAGGAAACGGTTTCCCGACCATTCTGCCGGGCCTCGAGAATCGCCGTCCAGGCCTGCGCCTGCAGCGGTGAAAGCTCGCTGCGCCGCTTGCCCTCGCTGGCGGCGTCCTCGGCCAACAGGATGCGCCCCTCGGCGTCGACCACTGCGACGTGACCGCTCTCGCCGAAATGCAGTTCGCGCAGGCGCGCCAGCGCCTCGCCCTTCTGGTATTCCTCCCACTTGTGGGTGTAGTCACCGGTGCCGATCAGCCAGTCATAAGGCGCAAAATGGCGGACGTAGGCAAGCTTGTCGGCCATTTCCCGGGGATTTTCCGGGGAATACCAGCGATAGCGGGAAAAGCCCAGGCCGGCCGGCTGGCGCGCTGCCGCGATCAGGCCGCGCATGATGTAATGCCCCTGATCGTCCTGATTGTCGAGCTTGGTCGTCCCTTCCAGATCGGGCGAGGTCGGCAGCAGGATGAACTTGCCCTGCATGTCGTCGATGAAGAAGTAGCCCCGCCCATCGAAGAAACGTACCGGGCGCAAGGCCTCGATGATCAGGCGCTGCACTTCGGCTGGCGGGCGACGTCCCGACTCCCGGGCGTGGATCGCCGCGGCCACCTGCAGCGCGCCGTCGACCTGCGCCTGCAGGTTCTGCCGCAGCACGATCTCGGTCCGCGAACGGGCAAACTCGACATGTTCGAGCGCCCGCGCCATCTCGCTGCCCAGGCGCTGGCGCTGCGTCTCGGCCGCCACGCGCTGCAGGCGATCCAGGGACTGGCGATGCTGGGCCAGGCTGCTCCAGGAAAAGAAGGCGCCAAGCGCGACGGTCAACACGACGATGACCCCCAGCGTCCCCAGCAGATGGGTGCGGGTGACGGATTTCTCATCGGCGAATTCGGATTTCATTACAACGAGCGCCCGACCAACTATTACTAAAGGAGTAACAATGGTACTGGGAAGGCCCGCGTTGTGCAGGGCAATTTTCCGGGCGCCGTGGCGAACAGACCGTCGGCGCATCGCCGACAGATCAACGCCGTTTCCCGACACGGATTGTCAGACTCCCGACATCGTTGTATTTATTACAACATAACGAAACAACCACCCCTGCGTTATCCACCGTATAACAACCATTTGATGCGGGCACGGCAATTGCTGATCCGGACTTATCGTTATGTATATAACTACATAACAACTCAGCACAGAAAATCCATCAAGGGGAAATGCCATGCAATCTTCAGGGAACAGCGGTTTCCAGCGTCGCCGTCTGGCGATCTTGTTGACCGGGGCGCTTGCCTCCGCCTTCGCCCACGCCGATACCGTGCTCGACACCGTGGAAGTCACCGCCCGCGGCAACCCGGACGGCGAGTTCGTCCTGCCCGAAGCGGCGACGCCGGCCACGCTGTACCGGGTCGACCGCGAGGCGATGCGCCTGTTCGACACGCCGGGCGGCAGCAATCCCTACACCAGCGTCGCCGAAGTGCCCGGCGTCAAGGTCACGCCGGTCGACGCCTGGGGGCTGAACAATTCGCAAGGCGGCCAGAAGGGCATGCGGGTGCGCGGCGAAGTCAGCACCCACGGCGTTTCCGGCACCGTCGAGGGGCTCACGCTCGGCGGCCCCGGCCCCGGACCCGGCTACCTCTTCCTGTTCGACAAGGAAAACCTGCGCCAGGTCGATTTCGCGCAGGGAGCGATCGCCGCCGACCGCGGCGGCCTCTTCAACACCTCCGGCGCCCTCGACAGCAAACTGCGCTGGCCGCAGGCCAAGGCCGGCGGCGAGATCGGCCTGAGCCTGGGCAGCGACGGTTTCCAGCGCGCCTTCCTGCGCGCCGACAGCGGCCGCCTGGCGAGCGGCACCGCCTTCTTCTTCTCCGCCTCGCACACCCAGGCCGACAAATGGCGCGGCCACGGCGAAGCGCCGGGCGACCGCGAGAACATCGAACTCGGTATCAGCCAGCACTTCGGCAAGCTCGACATCGACGTCCTCTACGCCCGCAACGACCAGGCGCAGCACAACTATCGCGGCCTCACCTACGCCGAGGCGCGCGACCTGTCGACTTACCGGCGCGCCGATTACGGCGTCGATCCCAGCCGTTCCGACTACTACGATTTCAACCGCCAGAAATTCCGCAACGAAGCGCTGCTGGCGAACATCCGCTACGCCTTCAGCGGCGACACCAGCCTCAGCTTCAAGCCCTTCTATGCCAGGGAAAAGGGCAAGTACCTGTACGAGGGCAGCACAGCTCAGCAAGTCCAGGAATGGCTGCTCGATCACAGCACCTACGGCGCCACCGCCGAGTTCGCCAGCCGCCTGGCCGGCACCGAGGTCAAGTTCGGCCATAGCTGGACCTCGACCGAACCGCCCGGCCCGCCGACCACCCGCAAGCTCTACAAGATCGTCGGCGGCAAGCTGGTCTTCCAGCGCTGGGCGCTGCTCTCCGAAGTGACCGACCGCCACGAGTTCCACAGCACCTATTTCACCGCCCTGCGCCAGTTCGACCGCCTGAAGCTCAGCGGCAGCCTGCGCTACGCCCGCGAAACCCTGCCCGCCATCACCGCCTACGACGCCAGCACGACCACCGGCGCCAGTTGGGACGTTTCGGCCGACGCCGCCGCCGACCGCGCCACCCCGGTCGCCGCTCGCAGCGTGGACAGCCGCAGCTTCGGCCGCTGGCTGCCGCAGCTCGGCGCCAGCTACCAATTGACGCCGCTCGTCGAACTGCGCGTCAATGCCGGCCAGACCATCGGCGGCCCGTCCTTCGACGCCTTCAACCAGACGCCACCGGCCGGCTTCACCAGCCAGTGGTACTGGGACCAGTTGAAGCCGGAAATCGCCACCGCCATCGACATCGGCGCACGCATCCGCCACGACCGCTTCTACCTCGACCCGACCGTCTATTACAGCCGCTCGAAGAACAAGGGCGTCAGCGCCTACGACCCGGCGACCAACACCGTCTGGTCGCAGAACGTCGGCAAGACCGAAGCCTTCGGCTTCCAGTTGGCCGCCGGCTGGTCGCCGACGACGACGCTGCAACTGGTCTCGGCGCTCTCCTATAGCCGCTCGCGCTTCGTCGAAGACATGCAGACGGTCGGCGGTGCCGTGTTGCCGGTCGAAGGCAAGCAGTTGCCCGACGTCCCGAAATGGATGGCCAACCTGGGCGCCATCTGGCGTTACCAGGGCTTCACCGTGGCGCCGATGGCGCAGTACGTCGGCAAGCGCTGGGCGAGCAGCAACTACGACCAGCGCGTGCCCGGCTACTGGCTCGCCGACCTCACCGCCAGCTACGGCCGGCAGACCGGCTGGGGCCGGTGGACGGCGACAGTCGGCGTGATGAACCTGTTCGACCGCAAGTACATCGGCCAGATCAGCACCAGCGAAATCAACGTCAATGCCGGCAACCGCATCTTCTTCCCCGGCGCGCCGCGCACCCTGTTCGCCTCGCTCAACCTGGGCTTCTGAGGAACAGCGATGAAACGCCAGCTCGCCGCCGCCCTCCTCGCGCTGCTCGCCGCCCTGCCGGCGGCGGCGCGCGAAGTCACCGACATGAACGGTCGCCGGGTCGAGGTCCCGGAGCGCATCGACCGCGTCTTCGCCGCCGCGCCGCCGCTCAGCGTGCTGCTGCACGCGCTGGCGCCGGACAAGATGGTCGCCCTCAGCTTCGCCGTCGCCGAGCCGGGCAAGGCCTTCTTCCCGCCCCGCCTGCTGGCGCTGCCGGTCGGCGGCGGCAGCTTCGGCAGCGGCGCCCAGATGAACGCCGAAACCGTGCTCGGCCTGCGCCCCGACATCGCGCTCGCCTGGCAGAACGCCTTCGCCGACCGCCAGAAGATCAGCGACGCCTTCGCCAGAACCGGCGTCCCGGTGCTCTTCGTCAAACTCGACCGGCTCGCCGACTGGCCGGCGGCGCTGCGCTACACCGGCCGCCTGCTCGGCCGCGAGCAGACCGCCGAGGCGCAGGCCCGCTACATCGAGCAGGCGCTCGCCCGGCTCGCCAACTTCGTCGACGCCGTGCCGGAAGCGAAACGCCCGCGCGTCTATTACGCCGAAGGCCCGGACGGCCTGGCCACCGACTGCAACCGCTCCTTCCACACCGAGGCGATCGAGCTGGCCGGCGGCTACAACGTCTATCGCTGCATGCAGAAAAGCATCATGGGCATGGAGCGGATCAGCCTGGAACAGGTGATCGCGCTCGACCCCGAGGTGATCGTCACCCACGAGCGCAACTTCTTCGCCGAAGTCCGCCGCGATCCGCGCTGGCAGCAGATCAGCGCGATCCGCAACGGCCGCGTGCACCTGGTGCCGAAATGGCCGCACAACTGGATGGACCGGCCGCCGTCGCTGATGCGCGCGCTCGGCGCGCAATGGCTGGCGAGCGTCTTCTACCCGGGCGATTTCCGCTTCGCCCGGCACGCCGACACGCGCGCCTTCCTCCAGTTGTTCTTCGCCGTCGCCCCGGACGACGCGCAGATCGACCGGCTGTTCGAGTAAGCCGATGAACCCAGCGCTCTGCCGCCTGCGCCCAGCCTACCGCGAACAGACGACGCGGCGCTGGCCGGCGTTCGCCGTCTCGGCGGCGATCCACACGCTGGCCTGCGCTGGCCTGGCGATCACCGCCGAGCGGCCGCTGGCGGCAAAGACGCCAGGGCCGCTGCAGCTTACCTGGGTCACCAACAGTCCCCCCGCAACGCCCCGCCCGCAGCCCCCCAGCCCCAGAGAAAAACGCGCCCCGAGCGCCAACAAAATGCCGGCGAAACGACCGGCAATCACCACCAGCGCCGCAGCCAGGAGCGTTACCCCAAGCCTCCCGGCCAACGCTCCAGCCACCGCCAGCCCGGAAGCGGCCACGTCGCCCACCGCGTCGCCCGCCTTGTCACAAGCCGCCTCCCCGAGCACCGCCCCGGCCGCATCGCAACCCGCATCGCAACCCGCATCGCAGCCCAGCCCGCAACCCACCTCGCCCCCCGTCTTCAACGCCGCCTACCTGCGCAACCCGGCGCCCGCCTACCCGGCGACCAGCCGCCGCTACGGCGAGGCGGGGCGCGTGTTGCTGCGCGTCCGCGTGCTGCCTTCCGGCCAGCCCGACGAAGTCGTGCTGCAGCAGAGTTGCGGCCACGACCGGCTCGACGCGGCGGCGCTCGACGCCGTGCGCCGCTGGCGCTTCGTGCCGGCCCGCCAGGGCGAGCAGGCGATCGCCGCCTGGGTCGTCGTGCCGATCCAGTTCAGCCTGCAGGAGGCCGGCTGATGCGCGCCGCCGCGCTGCCCTGGCCGCGTCTCGGCCCCGGCCTGCTGGCGGCGGTCGCCGCGGCGATGCTGTTCGCCCTGTGCATCGGCCGCTACCCGCTGCCGCTCGCCGACATCCTGCGTTTCCTCGGCGCCGCGCTCGGCCTCGTCGAACTGCCGGCGCGCGAGTACGACACGCTGTTCAACCTGATCGTCCGCATCCGCCTGCCGCGCGTGCTCGCCGCCGTCCTCGTCGGCAGCGCGCTGGCCAGCGCCGGCGCCGCCTTCCAGGGCGTCTTCCGCAACCCACTGGTGTCGCCCGGCCTGCTCGGCGTGCTCGCCGGTTCGGCCTTCGGCGCCGCCCTCGGCATCCTGCTCGACCTGCCCTGGGCGCTGGTCCAGGCGCTGGCCTTCGCCATGGGCGTCGCCGCGGTCGGCGTCGGTGTCGGCATCGCGACGCTGTTCGGCAACGGCAGCATCATCATGATGGTGCTCGGCGGCGTGATTTCCGGCGCGCTGTTCACGTCGCTGCTGTCGATGGTCAAGTACGCCGCCGACCCCTACAACCAGTTGCCGGCGATCGTGCATTGGCTGATGGGCAGCCTGGCGCTCGCCGATCTCGGCCAGATCGGCGTGCTGGCCGTGCCGATCGGCGTCGGCGTGCTCCTCCTCGGCACCCTCGGGCGCGGCCTCGACGCGCTCAGCATGGGCGACGACGAGGCGCGCGCGCTCGGCGTGCCGGTGCGCGCCCTGCGCTTTGGCATCGTCGCGCTGGCGACGCTGATCTCGGCGCTGACCGTGTCGCTGGCCGGCATCATCGGCTGGGTCGGGCTGATCGTGCCGCACATCGCCCGCCTCCTGGTCGGCCCCGGCAATGCCGTGCTGCTGCCGACCAGCGCCGCGCTCGGCGCCTGCTTCCTGCTCGCCGCCGACGGCCTGGCGCGCACCGTGGCGAGCACCGAAGTGCCGATCGGCATCGTCACCGAACTGATCGGCGTCGTCGCCTTCGTCCTGGTTCTCGGCCGCGTGCGCCGGGGGTGGCTGTGAACGGCGCGCCCGTGCTCTGCGGCCAGGCGATCGAGCACGCCTACCGGGGCCGCGTCGTGCTGGATGGCGCCAGCCTCGCCCTGCGCCCCGGCGAAGTGGTCTCGCTGCTCGGCGCCAACGGCGCCGGCAAGAGCACGCTGCTGCGCATCCTGCTCGGCCTGCTGACGCCGAGCGCCGGCCGCGTCAGCCTCGACGGCCAGCCGCTCGCCGCCTACGCGCGCCGCGAACTGGCGGGCAAGCTCGCCTACGTACCGCAGGTGCATGCCACGCCCTTTCCCTACACCGTGCGGCAGATCGTCAGCCTCGGCCGGCTGCCGGCGAGCGGCCTGTTCGCCGCGCTTTCCGGGGACGACCGCGACGCCGTCGAGCAGGCGATCGCCCGGCTCGGCATCGAACATCTCGCCGCCCGGCCCTATACCGAGATTTCCGGCGGCGAGCGGCAACTGGCGCTGATCGCCCGGGCGCTGGCACAGGGCAGCCGCCTGCTGGTGATGGACGAACCGGCGACCGGCCTCGATTACGGCAACCAGATCGCCCTGCTCGACCTCTTGCACTCGCTCGCCGTCGACGGCTACGGCATCCTCAAGACCACCCACCACCCCGACCATGTGCTGGCCGGTTCCGACCGCGTCGCCATGCTCCAGCACGGCCGCATCGTCGCCGACGGCGCGCCGGCCGACGTCCTCACCGCCGCGCGCCTGAGCGAACTGTACGGCGTCGCCATCGCGCCGGTGCGCCTGCCCGACGGGCGACTGGTCGTCGCCCCCTGCCTTTCCACTTGATTCCATCCTTCCATTCCCAGGAGAACACCATGTGCCAATCGTCCGCCAGCCCGACCCCGGAAGCCGTCCCCCATGCCTGCGGCACGCACCGCCCCGAAGTCGGCCGCCTGGTCCCGGCGGCGCACGACCTCGACCTGCCCGAAGTGCAGTTTCCCAGCGCCCGCGTCCTCGCCACCGTCGGCGAGACAGGTCTGCGCGAACTCGTCTTCCACCACCACGGCCGCCTGCGCCACAGCGAGATCGGCCACATGTTCGACGTTCCCGACGCGCAGTTCGAGAAGCTGTGCGGCCTGATCGCCGACTTCGTCGTCGAGACCTGCGGCGGACCGCGCAACTACACCGCGACGCGCGGCGGCGGCTGCATCCGCACCCGCCACTTCCCGTTCTCCGTCGACGAACGCAGCCGCGAGGTGTGGATCGAGCACCTGTTCATCGCCATGCACGAAACCGGCTTCCCGGCCGAACTGCGCGAAGAATGGTGGACCTGGCTGGAAGCGATGTCGGTGCGCATGATCAACCGGCGGACGATGAAGGCGCAGCCGGTGCGCATCAGTTGGAGCGAAGCGCAGGCCCGCTACGGCGCGGCGCTCGCCGCATGAGGCCGGCCCGGGTGCGACGGGCGGCGCTCGCCGCCCTGCTCGGCCTGCTCGCGCTGGCGCCGGCAGTCGCCGCCGAACCGCCGGTGCGCGTCGCCGTGGTCGGCGGGCTGGTCCTCAGCGGCATCTGGCCGGCGCTCGCCGAACAGGCCGCGCAAGCCACCGGCCTGACCATCGAAACCGTCGCCGCCGCGCCCAAGGAAGGCGTCGTCCCCGCCTTCCGCAACGGCGACGCCGACCTGCTGCTCATGCACGGCAGCGACGAGACCTATGCCCTGCAGGCCGCCGGCCACGCCGCGCCGCTGCGCGCCTGGGCGAAGAACGAGCACGTCTTCGCCGGCCCGCCCGACGACCCGGCCGACATCGCCCACGCCCGCGACGGCACCGACGCGCTGCGCCGCATCCTCGCCGCCGACGCGCCGATGATCGGCTTTCGCGATCCCGGCAGCTTCACCATCGTCGCCGGCCTGCTGCGCGCCGCCGGGCTACGCCTGGGCGCCAACCAGATGCGCTTCGACGACCACGAATCGCCGCAAGGCATCCTCAAGGCCGCCGCCACGCAGCACGCCTACGTCGTCGTCGGCCACATCCCGGTCGCCTTCGGCAAGATGCCCGACGCCGGCCTGCGTGTGCTGTTCAGGGGTGACCCGCGAATGCGCCGCGTCTACGTCGCCGCCGAACCCGGCCCCCGCCACCCGGCCGACCCGGAACGCCGCGCCCGCGCCCACCGCCTCGCCGAATATCTGCTCAGCCCCGCCGGCCAGCAGGCGCTCGCCGGCCTCGCCGCGCAACGCGACGGGCCGTGGGTTTTCGGGTTGGAGGAATAAAGACGAACCTGGCCCCTTTTCCCGGCGAGGCATCGCCCCCACCGGAAAGCGACGACGTGACACTGAAGCAGCCACGGAGACGGCCGGGTAAGCCAAGCCGCCCGGCAAAACGACGCGCCCGCCGGCGCCACGGCCGCGCTCGGCCGGAAAACGGGGAAAAACGCCCGATCAGGCGGGAAAATCGCCTGATCTTTCAGGCACAAGCGCCGAATCCGGCGCCATCCGGCAGCGCTGCCGGGCCTCCGGCCCGCTTTCCGGGCTGACCACAAAAAGCTATTTCCAGAGAAATCGGACCGGGCTTGTTCAACAACCGGTTCAGATCGCGGCTCGCTTCGCGATCACGATCTAACCTAACCATCATGATTCAGAGTCTCGCCCCCGAACATGAAAGCCGCGCGATGGGCGATGATGTGCGGGTGGGAGAGGGTGGACGAGAGGTCGATTAACATTTGGCGGCCACACCCCGCGCTCTAACCG